>CALFEW010000031.1 GCA_937958365.1 uncultured Chloroflexota bacterium
AAAATAACACCACGCGAAACGTGGCCCTGGGCGCGGCGGGAGTGGCGGCGCTGGTTTTGCTTTGGCGGCGGAGGAAGTAGAAGCGAGTGGCGGGTGGCGGGTAGCGGGTAGCGGGTCAATTACTCGCTGCTGGCCGCCGGCCACTCGCTACTTATACGGCCGTTTCCCTCATCTTGTCATTGGTTGGTGGCAATGCTAAACTAAGCCTATGTCCCAAGCTTTGTATCGCAAGTGGCGGCCGGCGCGTTTTGGTGACGTGATCGGCCAGGAACACATTACCCGCACGCTGCAAAACAGCGTCGCTGCCGACCGGGTGGGTCACGCTTATCTGTTTTGCGGACCCCGCGGCACGGGTAAAACCACGTCGGCGCGGTTGTTGGCGAAAGCGGTGAACTGTCTGGACGAGAATCTGGCGGAACGGCCGTGTAACCAATGCGCCAACTGTCTCGCCATCAACGAAGGGCGTTTCCTGGACCTGATTGAGATTGACGCCGCCTCCAACACCGGCGTAGACGACATCCGTGACCTGCGGGATAAAATCAACTTTTCGCCAAGCAGCGGCCGTTTCAAAGTCTACATCATAGACGAAGTCCACATGCTCTCCACGGCCGCCTTCAACGCCCTGCTCAAGACGTTGGAAGAGCCACCCCCCCACGCCAAATTTATCCTGGCGACCACCGAAGAGCATAAAGTCCCCATCACCATTAAATCCCGCTGCCAGCAGTTCAACTTTCGCCTGCTGACGGTGGTCGAAATCAGCGCCCGGCTGGCCTGGCTGGCCGACAAAGAAGGCTTCAGCATGGAGCCGGAAGCGCAGGCGATGATCGCCCGGCAGGGTTCTGGCAGCGTGCGCGACGCGGAAAGTTTGCTGGATCAACTGGTGCTGGCTCCCGGCGATGAGATTACCTTGGCGCGAGCGCAAATGGTGTTGGGCACGGCGGCGGATACGGCCGTTTCCCAACTGGTAGACCACTGGCTGAGCAAAGACGGCGCGGGCGGGCTGGGTCTCATCCACGAAGCGCTGGCTTCCGGGGCCGATGCCCGCCAGTTTTGCCGCCAGATGGTCGTCTATTTGCGCGAACTGCTGCTGCTGCAAGCCGGCGGTTCGGACATGCCGCTGGACGGCACGGCCGAACACAAAGAGATCATGCTGGCTCAGGCGCAGCGCGCCCCTCGCGCCGGGCTGATCGAAGCCATCAAGCGCTTTAACGAGGCTGCTCTGGTCCCGGCCATTAGCTGGCAGCCCCAACTCCCCCTGGAACTGGCGTTCATTGAACTTCTGCCCGCCGAGCCGTTACCTATGCCGACGATGCCGGTGGCGCAAACGGCCGTTCCCCAAAAACCGGCCGCCCAACCCACCAAAACACCGACCCGCGCCAAACAACCTGCCGCTTCACCCACTGTTCCACCCACGGTCCTGCCCACTGCACCTCCATCCCCAACCCCCAGTCCCCAATCCCCAGCCACCACTCGCCTCACCCTCGGCGCAGTGACGCCCCACTGGCGGGAGATGTTGAACCGGGTAGAACAGGTCAACCGCAATTTACCGGCGCTGCTCACCATGGGCAAACCGCTGGCGACCGAAGGCAACACCATCATTTTGGGCTTCGATTTCCCCATCTTTAAGGACAAATTCGACCAAAATCACGATGCGGTTCCGGTGCTGAGCGACATTTTCAGCCAGCTATTGGGCACAAAATGCCTGGTACGGGCCGTCGTCACCAGCGAATACACCATCCCCATTCAAAAAGAAGAATTCGACGCGCTGGCCCAGGAATTGGGCGGCGTCGTGCGAAAGGAATAGTGGATAGTTGGCAGTTGTTAGTTTTGCTAACAACTGCCAACTATCCACTAACAACTAAAAGGAACAACTATGTCAAAACGATCTTTTCAACGGAAACCAGCCGGAGGCAAAAATAAACCTATGAACCCCCAAAATATGTTGTCGCAAATGCAGGCGATGCAGCAGCAAATGGCCGAAGCGCAGGAAGCGCTGGCCCACGAGTCGGTCACAGTCACCGCCGGCGGCGGCGCGATTTCCATCGTCATGAGCGGACATCAGCGGGTGCAATCCTTAACCATTGACCCGGAATTGTTGAACGCGGAAGACGTGGACATGCTGCAAGACCTGCTGGCAGCGGCCGTTAATTCAGCCATCGAACAGTCGCAGGCGTTGTCGGCGCAGCGCATGGAAAGCATTACCGGCGGCCTGGGCGGCGGCCTGAACGATTTGTTGGGCGGCTTAGGCGGCCTGTAAACGTGGCGCAAAACATTCTGCCTCAGCCGGTGCAGAAGTTGATTAACGAGCTGGCGCGCCTGCCGGGCATCGGCCCAAAATCGGCGGCGCGCCTGACGTTTTATCTGCTGCGCTCCGGCAAGGAGCAAACGACGGATCTGGCCCAGGCGCTGCTAGACATGAAGGAACGCACGCGCTTTTGCTCGGTCTGCTTCAATATCACGGAAGACGACCCTTGCGTGATTTGCCAGGACGCCGGCCGGGACCAGGGCATTTTGTGCGTGGTGGAAGAGCCGTTGGACGTGGTGGCTATTGAGCGGTCGCGGGCGTTTAACGGCCGTTACCACGTCCTCCATGGCGCCATCTCCCCTGTCGAAGGGGTCGGGCCGGAAGATTTGCGCATTGCCGAACTGGTAGAGCGCGTCGAGCAGGGCCAGTTTCGGGAAATTGTTCTGGCGACCAACCCCACGCTGGAAGGGGAATCCACCTCGTTGTACTTGCAGCGCCGCCTGGTGCGCGCCGGTTTACGCCTGACGCGCCTGGCTCGCGGCCTGCCCGTCGGCGGCGACCTGGAATACACGGACGAGATCACCCTCAGCCGGGCGATGGAAGGCCGCCAGGAAATGTAGCCATCAACAATTGGCTATTGGCAATTGACGCTTGCCTGCTCAGCCGCCTTGTGTTAGCATTCCCGTCTGTTATTGCGGCGTCGCCAAGCGGTAAGGCAGCGGACTTTGAATCCGCCATTCCTAGGTTCGAATCCTAGCGCCGCAGTCGTAAAAAGACCGGTTCAAGGCATCTCTTGAACCGGTCTTTTTGTGTTGGCTCATTTGTGGGTTGGTTGGCTGTAAACCAACCACCTCCCACAAACACCAGACTCCCCACCTACAGTTTATAGCTTATAGCCAACACGCCTTTTTCCTGGCGGCGGAACAGGCTAAAGTAGGCAATGAAGGCAATGGCGACGTAGGCCAGCGTCTTGGGGATCATCAACATGCCGATCAGCGGGTTTTGCTGCACCAGCAAAATAACCGGCAGATAGAAGGCGTAGGAAACCAGGATCATGACGCCTATCCAGATGAACGGCCGTTCCCCCGCCGCCCGCGCATCCCGCAAAATCAGGTACGCCACGCCCAATCCCTGAATCACCAATGGCACGTTGCGCAGCAGCGACCAATCCTGCGGCGGCACGACGCTGTTCCACTCGTTGGCCGGGAAGAGCATGATCACCAGCCGGAAAACGGCCGCTGCCCACAATAACCCGCCAAACCAGCCATACGGCTTGCCATAACGTTTGTGCCAGATCATCAGCATCAGCGCGTAAAAGAGGGTGACGGTGTAAGCCGTCGCCAACGCACCCACGCCCACCAGGCTAATTTCGCGCCCCAGCAAGCTAACGGTGCTGGACAAATCGCCCAACGCATACGCCCAGACGCGAAACCCCACGTGTCCGGTGTCGCCCAGAGCCAGCAGGGTAAAAGCCCAGATAAACAGACGAGTGACCGGCTGATCAGCTGGGGTTACATACGGCTGCCGACGCACCATCGCCACGACCATCGCCCACACAACCACCAGGTAGGCGATGTTGAACGAGATTTCCATCCACATGCGCATGGATTCAGACATGAGCGCCATCTCCTTGTGTGAGAGCTGCCAGATAACCGCCCAGAAGTTGGAGGAGTTGGGCACGGCCGTTTGCCGGCATGGTGCGCAGGTAGGCGGCAATGCGTTCGCGGTTGTCCTGGTCTACGTCGGCCAGCAGGCTTTCGCCTTGCGGCGTAAGGACCACCTGATAGCTGCGCCGGTCGGCCGGATTGGGGCGGCGGCCAACCAGTTCACGCTCTTCCAGACGATCCATGATGCCTGTGACAGTAGCCGAGACTTGCATGGCGGCTTCGGCCAGTTCGGACATGGTGCAGCTATCGCCCAACCGTTGCAGGGCGCGCAGCAGCATGAATTGGGGCATGGTCAGGTTGTGGCTCTTCAGCCGTTGGGTTTGCTGGCGATGCAGGACCCAGCCCAACTGCACCATCAGGCGCTCCATTTCGGCGACGTTATCTTGCAGTTCTGCTTCTTCTAATTCGTTCATGATATAGTTAGTGTTGCTAAATATCAGCGTGGCTAATTATACTCGAAGTGTTGTTGAAGTCAATCGGTTTTGAGAACGGCCGTTCCCCACTCACCCATCCCCCAGCGGAATCACCACAAAATCGGCCGTTCCCGTCGTCAGTCGTTGGCCACTGTCAGGATCATACAGGCCCACGCGCAGGTGCAACGGGCTGTCCGGCAAATCGCCCGGCAGCGTCATCATATGCTCGTCCACGATGATTTCCCCCGGCAACCAGCCCGTCGTCGGGCGACGCCAGTTGGCCGGTTCGCCATCCGACTGCGCCAGGATTTGCCCCGCCTCGTCAACCAGATGGACGAAAACGTGGTAGCTGAGGGGCGTTTCTCGCTCGGCGCGCCAGACGAGTGTGATGGCGAGTGGGGAGTTGGGAAGCGGGAGAGTGGGGGTGGTGGAGACGCCGAGCAGGGTGGCGAGGTCGCTGAAGGGGGCGTGAACGGCCGTTTTCACCTCCACCGGCGTAAAATTGCGCTCCGGAGCCGTGATTTGCAGCTCGCCGGCTGCCACGTCCTGATCCCCCCACAGCAGCCGCCAGGTATACTCGCCGCTCGCCAGGCTGGCGGGCAGGCGCAGGATCGTCTCGCTGCGCAGGCGGTCGCCGGGCCGCCAGTCGGCCAGCGGATAATCGGGGGCAATCGTCACCGGTTGATTGAGAAGGGTCGCCTCGTTCCCGACGAGTTGCAGGGTAAATTCGTTGGTCGGCGTTTCGGCCGTTGTGGTGGCCTGCCACAAAGCCGTCACCCGCGCCACGTCGCCCGGCGCGGCTTCTGTCCGGTCCAGGCGCGTGCCCAACAGACGGAGATTTTGCGAGACGGCCGTTTCCCCCGCCGCCGCCAGCCCCTCTTCCAGTTGCCGCGTTCCGTTGACCGGTCGCGTCACCACAAAACCACCCACGTCGTGGGTTGCCACCGTCTGCCCGGTATCATGGCGCACCAACCCCACGTGGAAGGTATAGTCGCCCGGCGGCGTCCCATCGGCCAATTCCACCACAAAGGGGTCCAGCCGGTAGCCAGCCAGCGGCCAGGGGTCTGCGCCGACGAAGCGCCAGTCGGCCGGGCGATTGGCGCTGGTCTGCCACTGCCGCCCGGCGGCGTCTAACACCTGCACGCCCACATCGTAGGGCACGCCGATTTCGCGCTGCGGCTGCCAGTAGAGGGTCAGTTCGATGGTCTCGTCGGCGGCAATTTCCGTCGCCGACTGCGCAAACGTCAGCAGGCGCAGTTCCCCGGCAAAATCCAGCGGCGTGATGGCCGGTTTGCTCCACACCCCATCGGCCAGCAGGGTATCGCGGCGCAGCGGCGTATCCACCCACGTAAAAAATAGCCAGACGAGAACGGCCGTCAACCCCAGGAGGAATTGCGGATTGCGGATTGCGGATTGCGGAAGGTCTACTCCGAAATCCGCAATCCGCAATCCGCAATAAGCCATTCCCAGGCAGGCAGCCAGCGCCAGCCCGCTCATCACCCAGCCCGCTGTGCGTGCCGGGGTGGTTCCGAAGGCAAAATGGAGTTCGTGGTCGCCGGCGGGGACGGCGACGGTGATGAGGCCGTGCGGCGCGGATGGGGTGATGGGCAGCGGCGCGCCATCCAGCCAGGCCCGCCAGCCGGGGAAATAAAACTGGCCGTAGGTGATGGTTAACGGCCGTGTTGCCGTTATGTCATACACCACATCCACCGGGTTCTCGTTTTGCTGCGTCCAGGTGAGGCCGTCGGCAGGCTGCAAACGGTCGGGGTTGTCCTGGGCGATGAGGGCGCTTTGGGCCGGTTCCTGCGGCGGCAGCTCGGCCACCCATTGCGGCAGAAATTCGCCCAACGTCGTCGTGCCGATCAGCAGCGGCGGCAATTCTTCGCTCAACGCCAGCGGCAAATCCACGCGCTCCGGCATCGGTTGGCGCGGCGGATAGAGCCAGGGAATGCTGGCGGTGATGATGAGAATGGTGAGGAGGAAGAGGAAGAAATTGTCAATGGTTAATCGCCAATTGCCAATGGTCAACCGTTGACCATTGACCGTTGACCATTGACAATTGACAATTTCCCCGGTTGCCACACCGGCCAGTATCGCCGTCGCCAGCGAAGCCATGCTGAGCAGCCGCCAGGGGTAGAAGGTCAGGCGCAGCAGGGGGAAGTTGTCCCAGACGAATTGGGAGCTGGGGGTGATGAGCCAGACGCAGAGGAGGAGAACGGCCGTCCAAGTCACCACAATTTCCCGCGGCGGTCGGGCCATTTTGCGCCAGCGCCAGGCCAGAATCAACGCCGCCCACAGCAGCCCCACCACCGGCAGCGCCCGCACCACCGGCGGATTCACCAGCGCCGGGTCGGCCGGGATGTGCGGCCAGCGCAGCATGTCGGCCAGCGACAGGAAATTGCTCTGGTAAGCGTAGCCCTGGCTGATGCTCCGGTCGGCCTGCACAAAGCCCACCTCAGCGAAGGCGGGCAGCCAGTAAAAGGCCACCAGCAGCCCACCCAGCCCAATGCCCACCACCGGCCCGACGAGCGACGCCCAGAAACGGCCGTCCCGCCGGGCAAACCACGCCTTTAGCAACAGCCACAACCCAATCGGGATGAGAATCTGGTACACCACCGGATGGCTGAGAAAGGTCGCGGCAAAGAGAACGGCCGTTGCCAACGGCCAATAGCCAATAGCCAATTGCCAATTGTCAACGAACGCCCTCTTCCGAAATCCGAAATCCGAAATCCGAAATCCGAAATCCGCACTTTTCCAGATTGCCAGCACCAGCCAGGGCAGCAGCGCCAGCGCCTGCGTCTCCGGCGCGGAGCCGCGCACGTGGGCGTCGTAGAGCAGGTAGGGGCTGTAGGTGTACACCAGCGCCAGCGCCCAACCGGCCGCCCGGCTGCGCAGCGCCACCCGCCCCAACAGGTAGCTGCCCACCGCCGCCCCAAAAAAATGCAGGTAAGTCACGACCCGATAGGCCGTCAGCAGCGGCAGGCCAACATCGCTCAGCGTAGACGTGACGGCGTGGAACAGCGACGGGAAGAAGTTGAAGACCGGGTAGCCAAAGCTGTAAACCAGGTCCGGCGACCAGCGCGGCCACCAGCCGCCCCACGCCGCCGCCCGGTCAAAAAAGAAGGTGCGAAACAGATGCGCCGACAGGTCGTTGGTGCGCGGCACGCCGGGCAAAAAGAAGGGGGAAGCGGCCGGAATCGCCAGCAATGCCAGGGCCAATAAAGTCAGAAGGCGTTGTTTCATCGCGCCTGATTGTACCGTCTTTTAGAGATTGGCGATTGTAGAATCATCATCGCCAATCTCCAGTTCCTCTATTCCCTGACCCGGTAGAGATGAACCTGAAGGGTGATGGCGTCTTGCCCATGAGCAGCCTGGGGGGTGTCCCCGCGCAGCAGCGCCTCCTGAGTGGCAAAACCGAAGACCGGCACGGCCGTTACCGGCGAACTGACCACGTATTCCACCAGTTCCCGCGCCAATAACGGCTCGATCATCGCCCAGCCGGTGTAATTTCCGGCCGGGCTGCCATCCATCGTCGCCACGTAGCGGATGCCCCGCCGGCGCAAATCGGCGATGAGCGCCTCCAGGTTGGCGGGCGTCGGTTCGGGGACTACCCCGGCGTCTAGCAGGCCAGCGTCGTAAGCCAGTGGGCTGTCCGGGGCCGCGTCGTAGTAAGTCCATAGCAGGGCCGGGTGGCTGAACAGATGCCAGCTATTCAGCAAATACACACCTTCGCCCTGGGCCAGCGTATGGTCCTGAACAAACCGATACAACGAAGTGGTCTCCGGGGTGCTGGCGTAACCGGTGGCCAGGGTCTCATCGAAGAGGCGGATGCGTTGGGTAACGGCCGTTATCCCCGC
>CALFEW010000032.1 GCA_937958365.1 uncultured Chloroflexota bacterium
GTGATGCCGGTGATGTCCACGAGGAGACGGCCGTTTTCGTCAAACAACTGCACGTCGCCTTTCACTGTTTTGGCCGAATCGGTGGGGGTGGCGACGGCGTAACTGTAAAAATGGTGCGGCAAACGGCCGTACACCCGACACTGGCCGATACCCACCGGCACGTAGGTCTGGCCGTCATCGGGCAGCGCGACGGCCAGCAATTGCAGCCCGGCGTCTAGCAAGGCGGGATGCAAATGGTAATCATCGGTCGCGGCGGCCAGCGCCGGTGGCCTGGTGATTTCACCGAGCGCCTGATTTTCGCCTTGCCAGAGCCGCGTCACGCCCCGGAACATGGGGCCAAATTCGATGCCGCGCTGCCGCAGCCGCGCATAATTTTCCGTGGTGGATTGTTCGTTCGGGCACTGGGAGTGGAACGCTGCCAGGGAAATGGGGTCGGGAACGGCCGTAGCCTCACCGCCAATCTGTAGCTGCCCTTCTGCGTGCAACAACCACTCGTCGGCGGCGGCAGCGAAGCTAAAGATGCGGCAGGTGGCCGCGCCATCCTGCGGCGGCGAGATCACAATCTGCACCTGGCGCGGCTCGTCGGTGAGGGGCAGGCCGCGCTGAATGAGGAAGTGGGCAACGGCCGTGACCGGCTGCCCCAACGCCGCCTCCCCGGCCGCCAGAGCCATCTCCACGTAAGCCGTGGCCGGCAGCAAAACCTGCCCCTGGATGATGTGGTCGGCGACAAAAGGCAGGCTGTCGGCGCTGATCGCCAGCTCGAACACCACGTCCTTGAGCAGCGGCGAACGCAGGCGCTGACCGGGCAGGGAACGGCCGTCTGCCGGTAAATGCCGTGACTGGTTCCCCGCCTTAAACCAGTACGACTGACGTTGGAACGGATATGTGGGCAGCGCCACGCGCCGGTGCGGGGGCGACTGCGCCACGCCTTCCCAGTGAACCGCCGCGCCCTGACCGTACAACACGGCCAGCGCGCCCAATAGATTTTGCCAGTCGTCTTTGTTTTGGCGCAGCGAGGGCAGCCAGAAATGGTCGCCATCCAGCAAGCAGCGCTTGCCCATGCCCGACAACGTGGGATTGGGACCAATTTCCAGGAACCGCTTGTAATTTTGTTGATCCAGCCATTGGATGCTTTCGGCGAAGCGCACGGCCGTGCGCACGTGGCGACGCCAGTAACCGGGCGTTGTGGCTTCGTCGCCGGTGAGCAGCCTGCCGGTGACGTTGGAGATGAGGGGCAGGCGTGGTTTATGGTAGGTCACTGTCGCCGCCACCCGCTCAAATTCGTCCAGGATCGGGTCCATCAAGGGTGAATGAAAAGCGTGCGAGACGGCCAGGGACCGGCACGTGATGCCTTTGTTCTGGAGCGCTGCTTGAATGGCGGCAACGGCCGTTGCCGTCCCGGAAATCACGATGTTTGTGGGGCCGTTCAGGGCGGCAATGTCTACCTGTTCTGCATACCCGGCGACCGCTTCGCGCACCACGGCTTCGTCCGCAAAAACGGACACCATCGCGCCATTTTGCGGCAGATTGCCCATCAGTCGGCCGCGCGCGGCGATAAGCTTCAGGCCATCTTCCAGGCTAAACACCCCGGCCAGGCAGGCGGCCACGTATTCGCCCACGCTGTGCCCCATCACCACGGCCGGTTCGATGCCCCAACTGCGCCACACCTGCGCCAAAGCATACTCGATGGCAAAAAGGGCCGGTTGTGTGTAGGTGGTGTCGTCAATCAGGCCGTCCGGCTGACCGGCTGAAGCGCCCGGTGAAAGGTCGGGGTAGAGGACATCAAGCAGCGGGACATCCAGATAGGGGGTTAACAAGTCATGGCATTGTTGCAGCGCTGCGCGAAAGACCGGTTCGGTCTCGTAAAGCTGGCGGCCCATGTGAACATATTGCGCCCCCTGGCCGGTAAAAAGAAAGGCGATGCGTGAACGCGCCGCAGGGTTGACGACATCGCTTTGGATCAGCCCTGGCGGCAGGTCGCCAGCGGCGAAATCGGCCAGTTTTTGTCGCAGCGTTTCGACGGAATCGGCGACCACCGCCAGCCGGTGGTGGAAATGAGTGCGCCCGGCATTGGCCGTGAAGCAAACATCGTCCAGGGCAACAGCCGGATGTGCGGCCAGATGGCTGGCATACCGCACGGCCAGTTGGCGCAGCGCTTCTGGATGTCTGGCGGAAAGGGTCAGGAGTTGATACGGCCGTTGCGTCTGTCTGGGCGTGGCTGCGTCCGGCGCGGCCTCCAAAATGACGTGGGCATTCGTACCGCTGAAACCAAAAGAGCTGACGCCGGCCAGGAAACGGCCGTTGCGCTCCGGCCATTTTACCGACGTTGTCGGCACTTCGATGGGAGCCAGATCCCAGGGTATCAAAGGGCTGGGTTGGTGAAAATGCAGGTTCGGCGGAATCTCGCGCTTTTGCAGAGACAACACCGCCTTGATCAATCCGGCCACGCCCGACGCCGATTCCAGATGGCCCAAATTGGTCTTGGCCGACCCGACAAAAAGCGGCTGATCGGGCGAACGTCCCTTGCCGATGGTTTTGCTAATGGCCTCAATCTCAATGGGGTCGCCCAACGACGTGCCGGTCCCGTGCGCTTCGACGTAACCGATTTCGCCCGGTTCGACGCGGGCGTTGGCCAGCGCCTCGCGGATGACCGCTTCCTGCGCCAGCCCGTTCGGAACCGACAGGCCACCGCTGGCGCCGTCTTGATTGACAGCCGAACCACGGATGACGGCCAGCACATTGTCGCCGTTTTTCAAGGCATCGGACAACCGTTTGAGGACGACGACGCCGCAGCCCTCGCTGCGCACCATGCCATCGGCTGACGCATCGAAGGTTTTGCAACGGCCGTCGGCCGACATCATGCCCCATTTGGAGAAGGAAATATAGGTGTCGGGAATCAGCAGCGCATTGACGCCCCCGGCCAGAGTCATATCACATTCTCTGGTGCGCAGGCTCTGGCAGGCCAGATGAATGGCGACAAGCGAAGAGGAACAGGCTGTGTCCAGCGCGATGCTTGGCCCTTGCAAGCCCAACAGGTAAGAAACACGCCCCGCCGCCACGTTAGACACGCTGCCCGACGTGTGATAGCCGCTAATGTCCCGCTTGTCGATCAACTGGCTTTCCAACTGCATATATTCGCTGATGGTGATGCCGACAAACACGCCGGTACGGCTGCCTTTGAGTTTGTCCGGGGCCTGCCCGGCTCGTTCCAACGCTTCCCAGGCAACCTCCAGAAAAATGCGGTGCTGCGGATCCATGGCGGCGACTTCGCGGGGGGCAATACCGAAAAAATGAGGGTCGAATTGGTCAATTTGGTCCAGAAATCCGCCCCAACGTGTATAAGTTTTCCCCGGCGTTTCTTTGTCAGCGTCAAAATAATCGGCGACGCGCCAGCGATCCGGCGGGATTTCGCCGACGGCATCTATGCCGTTCTGTAACAATTGCCAGTAACTCTCCGGGCCGTCTATGCCGCCAGGAAAGCGGCAGCCGACGCCGACGACGGCAATGGGTTCGTGGTGTTGATTTTCCAGTTCATCCAGGCGCAGGCGCATTTTCTGCATGGCCTCTATAGCCTGTTTAAGGCGCTTTTGGTACTCTATTTCGGTGGTCATTGGCTGTCTCTGCTGCACATTAATTTTTCAGTAAATCGTCAATTTGACCCATCTCGTTATCAAATAAGGCCAACAAATCATCCGGTATCGCCGTGTCTAATTCGGCCGTTTCCGGTTCTGTTTTCGGCGATAGGGAAGCCGCATCCGAAGGCTTGTTAAGCGGCAATACGTCGTCGGCCAGATAAGCGACCAACGCCGCAACCGAAGGGT
Source organism: uncultured Chloroflexota bacterium (assembly GCA_937958365.1). Lineage (GTDB taxonomy): Bacteria > Chloroflexota > Anaerolineae > Promineifilales > Promineifilaceae > Leptovillus. The sequence continues at coordinate 3,822 of CALFEW010000032.1, forward strand.
AATTAAAAATAAGGGTCGCCGGCAGTGAGTGACCCGTCGCTTTTTCCAATCGGTTGCGCAGTTCCACGGCCATCAACGAATCCATGCCGGAGTCAAACAAGCCTTGCTGCATGTTCAGTTGTTGTTGATTGTCGTAGCCCATTACGGCCGTTACCTGCCCATAGACGTAAGCCAGCAACACGTCGTACCGCTCGTGGGGTTCGGCCTGGTCCAGGGCTTCGCGCAAAACAGGCAATGATTTGCCGGCTGGCGTTGGGGCGATTGGGGCGCTGACGTGGGCGAAGAACGGCCGTTTCCGCCGCGCCTCATACGCCGGTTTCAACCGCGCCCAATCCACGTCGGCCACCACAGACTGCGCTGTACCCACACCGAGAAGCCGTTCCATCACGTCCAGGGCCAGGTCCACAGGCATGGGACGCAAACCAAATCCGGCAATCGCCTCTTGCTCTGCCTGCGAGGCAACGCGCATCTCCTCCCAGGTTCCCCAATTGATGCTCAGCGCCGGCAGCCCTTGCGCCTGCCGCAAATGGGCTAACGCATCCAGAAAAGCATTGGCGGCTGCATAATGGGCCATTGCACTCACGCCCCATACGGCCGTCGTGGAGGAAAACAGGACAAAGTGATCCAGGTTCATCTCCTGGGTCAGTTGGTGCAGCAGCCAGCTTCCCGTTACTTTGGCGCGGAACATGGATTGCAAATCACCCGGCTGCATCTCGGCTAGCGGGACAAAATCAATGGCCGCCGCCAGGTGGAAGACGCTCCGCAGAGCGGGCAGGTCGCCGCCAAAGCGTTGGAAAAGCGCTTTCATGGCCTGTTCGTCAGACACATCCAGGGCAACGGCCGTGACCTCCGCCCCCATCGCCTCTATCTGCCGCACCGCGGCCACACGCCGGGCCATCTCGCTGCCCGATTCAAGGGCGTTCCATTCCTGTCGCGGCGGCAGGCCGCTGCGGCTGGTAAGTACCAGATGGCCCACGCCGCGTTCCGCGAGCCATTGCGCCAGCTTCAGTCCCAGCCCGCCCAACCCGCCGGTGATGAGATAAGCGCCCTGGCCCCACTGCGTGGGCGTCGCTGCCAATGGGTTGGCGCGGCGCAAGCGGGCGACCATTCGCTCATCGCCGCGCCAGGCGATCTGATCCTCGTCACCGACGTAGGCCAGTTCGGTCAGGATGCGCATCACCGATGAGTCATGGTCCAGGTCTATCAGGCCGCCCCATAGGTGCGGCTGCTCCAGCGCCAGCACCCGGCCAAAGCCCCACAAGGCGGCCTGAACCGCGTCCGGCGCTTCGCCAGCAATGGATTGGGCCTGCCGGGTAATCATTCGGAGCCGCCCGCCAGGGTGGTCTTGCATAGCCTGGGCCAGATGGAGCGCGCCGGCCACCAACCGCACCGGATCGCGCTGAAGGCCGACGGCATCCAGCACCCACAGGTAAATGATCTGGTGGAACGGCCGTTTCCCAT
>CALFEW010000033.1 GCA_937958365.1 uncultured Chloroflexota bacterium
CACAAACGCCCCGGCAGCAGCGAGTTATCAAGCGGCGAAAACCTCATTTTTCAACGACGGCCAAGCCATCTCCGAACCGTCGTGAGGTATTCTTCATACGCTTCGCCAAACTTCGCCGCCAGATATTTTTCCTCAGGACTGATCAGAATGTAATGACAGGCAATCATTGAAACCAGGAGCGCCGCTAAAGCCCACAGCATATTCAAGGTCAGCGCCATGCCGAAAAGCAGAACCGCACCACCCAGATAGAGCGGATTTCTGGAGATAGAAAACACACCTGTTTTAACAACCTTACTTGTCGGCTGGCCCGGATCAGTAGGCTGACGAAAACGAGCAAACTCGCGGCGCGCCGCAACGACAACACCGATGCCGGTGACCATCAGAACGATTCCAACAGGTATAAGAACTTGCCGCAGGATTCCCGGCGGCAATGAAAATGGCACAACGAAGTGCAAAACGATGCTTATAAGAAATGGAATCCCAAAAACGACTTCCGCCGTTTCCCAACCACTTTTATGTGCTGAATCCACGTTCACCTTGCTTCCAAATGAGATAAGTAAGCATGCAAAAATAAGTTAGCACTTTTACAATTGAATATCATCCAGAGCGAGGACGCGGCTTGATAATGTAATTCCAGGTTGGGCAAATCGGTCGTGGGCACAGATGGAGAGCCGCTCGCTCTTCGGCGGTGACCTTTTTCTGCTTCGCAAAGATGCGGTCAACGAGAAAGGCCTTCACTTGCAGACCGGTTTCGGTCACGGTGCTACGAATGAGGTTGAGCATGATGTCCCAAGAACGAAGGGGCTTACCAGCCCAGTTGCGCGAAATCTGGCTGAACAAGCAGTATTCAATCGGGTTCCACTTGGAAGTCCCGGTTGGGTAATGGCAAATCATGACCTCAAGGCCAAACTGGTCAGCTAATTGTGCTTGAACCTGTTGCTTCCAGAGCCAGTAACGACAATTGTTGCTGCCCCCAGCATCAGCCAGAATCAGCAGTTTGTCTTCGCGGCGAAAGCGCGGGCGGTCAGGGTCAACCCACCACTGGGCAATGGCATAAGCGGCAAATTCTGGGGTGTCGTAGGAGGTGCCCACATAGACGTAACCCTGGTTATGGGTCAGGTCATAGATACCATAGGGCACAGCACGACCGAGAGCATCCTGAGGAAAATCGTGTACATTGACCTGCTGTGGTTGTTGGGGTAAAACAAACATTGCTGTCACCAGCCGCCACATTTTCAGCTATCGGGCATGGCCTACTTTCGGGATGGATGTTGTTGGCGAACTGCTTTGTCGTTCCAAAAGCCACAAAAATCAGCCCTTTCGAAATCGAAAACGATCAGAATTTGGTGGTTTGAACGCCGATTTTCGTCCAGTTTCGAGTTCGCCAACAACATCGGGATGCGTGTAAAAAAGTCCCACTTTGATGGAGCTTTTGCTTGTCCTTGAGGTCAAAATATCTGCTAAACGCCTATAGCAGATGTAAAAGCGATAAAATGAGCCAAACACATCTGCTAAGATCGACTATAAGGGTCAAAATCGATATTTGCTAATGTCTTTGATGCAATTTCTGTGCGAATTTGCCCAAAAATCTCGGCGAAAGTGGTGAAAAATTACACGTAAGCCGAACGATAATAACCAACAAAAAATGACCCCAATTACAATTTGCTCCAAGAGCACAACTAGATTATCATTGTCTTAACTATCATTATTATAACTATTACTATTTTCGCGGAGCAGTTTTATGTTTGTCGGTCGCCACGAAGAACTTGCCTTCCTCAACCGCTTGCTCACCCGCAAACAGCCGGGACCAGGACAGATGGTGTTGTTGTACGGCCGTCGCCGGGTAGGGAAGACCCAACTCCTGAAACAGTGGGCTGAGCAAAGCGGTCTGTCTTATACCTATTGGTCGGCTGACAAAGAGCCGCCGGCCCTGCAGCGACGCAGCTTCATGGCCGCCATGCTCGGCATGCCCGAAGAACAGGCCACCCCCTTCGATAGCTGGCCAGCTCTGTGGCGTTGGCTGGCGCCTCGCCTGGCAGAGAAACGTGACAAAGAGATTCTCATCCTCGACGAACTCTCCTATGCCTCGGCCGCCGACCCGGCGCTGCTTTCCGCCTTGCAACACGCCTGGGACCACCACCTGCAGGGGTCTCAACTGATTCTGGTCCTGTGCGGTTCGCAGGTCACCACGATGGCGGCGATCATGCAGCATCAGTCGCCGTTGTTCGGCCGATTTACCGGCCAGTGGCATTTGCAGCCGCTGCCCTTCGTCAGCCTGCGCGAATTCTTTCCGACCTGGTCGGCCGAAGAACGGGTGGCGCTGTACGCCATCGTCGGCGGCGTCCCCGCTTACCTGCGCTGGCTGGACAGCGACTTAACCCTGGTGGAGAACATCCGCCAGGTCATCCTCGAACCGGGCGCTATCTTCCTGGCCGAACCAGAGCTGCTGCTCCATGACGAACTCCGCGACCTGTCCACCTATCAGGCCATCTTACGCGCCATCAGCAAAGGGCATCATACGTTGAAGGCCATCAGCGATGATTGTCTGATGGGGTCATCGGGCCTCACCTTTCACCTGGGCAAACTCCAGGAACTCAACCTCGTCGAGCGCCGCCTGCCAGTGACGCTGACTACCGCGCAGCAGCGCACGTCCAAACAAGGCCGGTATCACCTCAGTGATCCGTTTTTCCGTTTTTACTTTCGCTTCCTGTTTCCCCACCTCACGTCGTTGCTGTCCGCCGAAGAGACGACGGCGCACATCAAAAGCGAACTGCGGGCGTTTGTGGGCCTCTCTTTTGAGAAGCTGGCCCAAGAGTGGGTGGTAAAACAGACACGCGCCGGTCAACTGCCTTTTGCCCCCGAGTCGGTGGGCAGCCATTGGAGCCGTCGGGTGCAGGTAGACGTCGTGGCCGTCAATCGCCAGAGCCGGGAGATGTTGCTCGGCGAGTGCAAGTGGGGCGAAGAGCCGGTCAGCCGCCAGGTTGTCCGTGAACTGCTGGAGCAGAAAGGCCCCAAACTGCGGCAAGAGCTGCCGGATGGCGACGCCTGGACGTTCCACTACGCCATCTTCGCCAGGGCCGGTTTTACCGAAGCGGCAGCCGCGGAACTGACGGCGCGTCAGGGTTTGTTGGTAGATTTGGCAACGCTGGATGCGGGACTATCGGCCTGATGTTCCCTCCACTACACTCATGGGCGTCGCTGAGAGCCGCGCTAAGAAAATTCAGGAATTATTTGTCGGAAAGCTACCGCCAAGAATCGGTTAGTTCGCAGGTCTACACGAATCCAACTAACCGTACATATTTCAATAGTATCTCGAGTACAGCTGCGCATCCAAGAGCGATAGCACTGGTGAAATTTTGCGA
>CALFEW010000034.1 GCA_937958365.1 uncultured Chloroflexota bacterium
CGAAATCCCAGAGAACCAATGAAATGATTAATGAACAAAATCATAGGGCTTAACCCAGGTGCAACTCAATCCATTTTTTCAGGGGGTTCTTGTAGAAATCTTGGAGGTTTGGGGTATAAAAAAAGCCGCCAACCGGCGGGTGTAATTTTATTAGATCAAAGTTGAATTTTTTGTTTCCACGCTCCAACGGAATGGGCGCGTGGTGATACACCCGGCTAATAGCGGCGGGCGGGTAAAAGTTCGGCGGCGTTTTCGGGGAAGAAGATGCCCTCCTCCGACGGTATCCACTTGGGTATTGGCTCACTGTTAACTACTTTCAGAGCCAGATCAAAAAATTGCGGTCCCAGCAGGGGATTACATTCGATGGTAGCGTTTAATTTGCCGTCAATCATCGCCTGAAACGCATCCCGGATGGCGTCAATGGAGACGATTTTGATGTCTTGCCCCGGCCGTAAGCCATAGGCCTCTATCGCTTTGATCGCCCCAATCGCCATGTCGTCATTGTGGGCGTACACGGCGTCAATTTTTTCACCATAGAGTTGCAGCAAGTCGCCCATCACTTCTTCCCCCCTCGCCCTGGTAAAATCTCCCGACGCTGAGGCAAGGATGATGATCTCTGGGTGATCTTGGATGATCTCCCGGAAACCGGCGTAACGGTCAATGGCCGGGGCCGAGCCAACCGTACCGGTCAGTTCCACCACATTGCCCTGCCCACCCAACAAATCTACCATTACCCGCGCGGCGTTCCGCCCTTCTTCCACAAAATCAGACCCTAAATGGGTGGTGTAGAGGTCGGGCGAGACATTGGCGCGGCGGTCAACCAGGATGATGGGGATGCCGGCATCTTTGGCTTCCTGAAAGACGGATTCCCAACCGTCTTCGACGACAGGCGAGACGCCAATCACATCTACCTGTTGGGCAATGAAACTGCGGATGGCTCTGATCTGGTTTTCTTGCCGCTGCTGTCCATCGGCAAATATCAGTTCAACGCCGAGGGCAACGGCCGTTTCCTTGATGGAGGCGGTGTTGCCGGTGCGCCAGTTACTTTCTGCGCCAATTTGCGAATAGCCGACGACCATTTCTTCATAGGTGATACGGCCGTCATCCGGTTCTGGCGTGATCGTGGGTTCTGGCAATGGCGAATTGGCTGTGCAGGCAAACAACGAAAGGCTGATGAGGAGAAGCACCGTTAAGTTTGTCAGTGGAGTGAACAAGACGTGGTTCACGGGCGCACCTCCCCATCTGGCGGCATGGTGTCACATTGCTGGGGAATCCGCACCGTCACCTGCGTCCCACCACGATACTGGCTCTGGATGGAAAGACCGTATTGACGGCCGTAATACAACCTGATGCGCTTATTCACATTTTCCAGACCAAAACCACTCTCATTCATCGAAATTTCTCCGCCTTCCTCAGCTAACATTGCTCGGACCTGTGCCAGCTTATAAGGTGTGAACCCGACGCCATCATCCTCCACCTGCAATAAGACCATATTGTCATCGGTGCGCCGGGCACGTACCACAATCAGGCCGCCGTTTCGTTTCGTTTTGATCCCGTGATAAAGCGCGTTCTCCACCAACGGCTGCACGGTCAGCTTCAAAATGGTGTTGTGGAGCAGTTCTTCATCCACCTCAATTTGGTAGTCCAAAATATCGCGGTAGCGCATTTTTTGAATGGTCAGATAGCTGCGCACATGCTCAATCTCTTGTTCCAGCGAAATCCACTCCTTCCCCTTGCTCAGGGCGATGCGGAAGAAGCTGGACAGGGCGCAGACGATCTCTATAACCTGGTCGCTCTTGTTCGCTTCGGCCATCCAAACGATGGTATCCAGGGTGTTGTAGAGGAAGTGGGGGTTGATTTGCGCTTGCAGCGCCTTAAGTTCCGCTTTTTTCAGATTGTCACGCTCCTCAATTTTAGCATGGAGCAGTTCGCGGATTTTGCCGATCATGATATTAAAGCTGATGCCCAGTTCGGTGATTTCGTCCACATTGTTCGTGGTGACGAGCGCCTGCAAATCCGCGCCGGTGATGGTGGTGGTCACGTCGTGCAGCTTTTTGATGGGCAGGTAGATGCTGGCGGAGATGATCCAGGCGGCCAAAATAGAGAAGCCGATGATGCCGGGCAGCAAAATCATATACAAGATGGAGAGCCGGGTGAAGCGTGCCTGGTTGGCCTTGTACTGGATTTCAGCTTCGTTGACTTCAAAAAGCATGTAATCTTGCACGCTGTCTTCGACAACGGCCGTTACCCCCCGAATATTGTCCAACACTGCCTCATTTTCCGCCACCCGGCTGCCCTGTTCAATCTGCTGCCCCATGACATCCACGTAATGGGTCAGCGTGCCCATCGTCCGGCGGATGACTTCCAGTTTGATGCGCGAGCGGTCGGAGCGGGCATTGGCCGCCAGAAAATCAAGTTGGGCGTTCACCTGGGCAATCATCTCATATTGATGCCCTTTTATAAAGTCCGTTTTGCCAGAGACAATATTCCACATTTCGGCGTCAATCGCCGGTTTGATGGCCCCATTGAGGCTGTTGGCGGTGGTGATGTTGGTCATCAGGGCGTCATACTGGCGATTAAAACGCAGCACTTCCCAGATCAGCATGACGTTTACGGCCGTTAGCAGCAAAATAACGGTAAAAAACGCCAGCAAAATTTTGGCCCGCAGCGAAAGCGGCGCGCTGGCAAACAGAGCCACAAATCTGCCCATGTGCCGGGGGACAAGAACAGGTTCACTGGCAATCAGTTCAGCGTTCATAACTGTTTCCATAAGCCCTTAGGAACGAAAAAATGACCCGCAGAACTGAGACTGGAAACTGAATCAGTCTCCAGTCTCCAATTTTCCTCAGGGTCTTGGTTAATAAGGCTGCTGCCGGAACTGCTGTGGAGGGAGACCAATGCGCTTGTGAAAGACGTGGCTGAAATAGTGGGGATCATTATAGCCGCTTTGA
>CALFEW010000035.1 GCA_937958365.1 uncultured Chloroflexota bacterium
CATTTCTCGAGAAGAAACTTCCGGCAACGGGCGGCTCCTCGGTGGCTGGTGAGTGGCTCTCTAGTGGCTCTCTCGTGGCCCCCCATGTACAATTGCGACCATGTCTGAATACGGCCGTTCCCCCTCCGCAAGCTTTGACACTTCCAATCCTGCGCCGGCACGTTCTGGCTGGCGCAACCTGGCGCAATACATCGCCGGTCGCGGCGTCATGTCATTGCTGACTGTGGTTGCTGCCGTCTACATCATCATCATCGTGGCTAATTTGGGTGGGTATGTAGATGAAATCATCGAAGGGCGCATTGAAAACACGCTGATGGGCATGGTAGACAGCGGCTGGCTGAGCGATGCGCCGCCGGAGGAACGCCTGGTGGCTGTTGAAGAGATGCGCGCGACCTTACAAGAAGCGGCGGGGCTGAACAGACCGTTTCTGCTGCGCACCCTGACCTGGTTGTGGGATGGTCTGACGTTGAATTGGGGCAAAGCGGATCATCCGGGAGCGTATGGAACCAGCGCCAATTCGGCCAGCGTGCGGCAAATCATCCTGGACCATATTTCGCGCACGTTGTTTATGTTTGGCGCGGCTTACCTGGTGTTGTTTGTGCTGGCAGTGTCTATGGCTCTGGCGCTGAATCGGCAGTACGGCCGTTGGCTGGACAAGCTCTTTGTGTTGCTCTCGCCGCTTTCTTCGGCCCCGGCGTGGGTGTATGGCGTTATCCTGAGCGTGTTGTTTTTGCGCGTCTTTACCTTTTCTACTGGAGGCACGTTCGACGCCTGGCCCGAAGAGTTTCAACTTTCCTATGTGCCCCTGATGCTAAAGCGGTTGTTTTTGCCTTTTCTGGCGATTTTAATTAGCGGGTTGTTTCTGGCGGTTAATTCCTGGCGGAGTTATTTTCTGGTCTATTCCAGTGAGGATTACGTGGAGATGGCCCGCGCGAAGGGGCTATCTAACGGGCAAATTGAGCGGCGCTACGTCTTGCGCCCGGCTTTGCCGGGGTTGCTGACCAGCTTTGCTTTGATGACCATTGTCTTGTGGCAAGAGGTCATTGTGCTGGAATATATTTTTAACGTGGCCGGGATTGGGCAGGTGTTTGTAAATGCCCTACGGGTGACAGACACGCCGGTGATCGTGGGGCTGGCGGTGATGTTTGCCTATTTGCTGGCGCTGACTGTGTTGTTGTTAGACGTGGCCTATGCGCTGGTGGACCCCAGGGTGAAGGTGGGTAAGCAGGAATTAAGCGGCAGTCTGGCCGGGGAGCGACGACGGGGCAACGGCCGTTTCCACCTCCGGCAGCCGCGCCTATCATTCAGCTTGCCCCATGGGTCGCTGCGTTCGCTGGCAACGGCCGTAGGCCATCAGGCGCAGGCTGTCTGGCAGGTGGTGCGGCAGTTGACCGGATATCCGACGGCCGTTTTTGGGCTGATCGTCATTGCGCTGTTTACGGCCGTGTCCATCTACACCGTCATCGCCATCCCTTACGATGAAGCCATCGCCACCTGGCGCGGCGACGACGACGTTTGGGCGCGCAATCCTAAAGACGCCCAACCCGCCTGGGTTAATTTCTTTCGGCGCGACAAACTGCCAGAAACCATCGTCCTGAACAGCAGCGATCCCATCGCCAACAAGCAAGTGACCGTCCTCTCTGAAGGCCAGACCGAGATCACATTTACCTTTCCCTTCGACTATCCGTACAGCGACTTTCCCCAGGAAATGGCCGTCTACTTTTCGGCGCAGTTCCAGGAGAAGCTGCCGTTTGTCACCCTGACGTGGATCAATCCGCTCGGCCAGGAAAAAGAAGTAACCAGCCTGTCGTTGGAGGATGGGGCGTCGTTTTACTTCTCGCGTGACAAGCGCTTGCAGCGCCGTCTGCGCAGCGATTTCCCGCAGAAGGCGCTGTTTGTGGACCTGGAAGCTGGCGAAGAGGAAACGGCCGTTATCCTGCAAGGTCCTTATCAACTGCAAATCAACGCCCTCGTCTTTGAACCGGACGCCAACGTAGACGCCGAATTTGTCCTTTTTGGGCAGGTTCATGGGCTGGCCGGGACGGATTCTAACCGGCGCGATTTATCACTGGCTTTGTTATGGGGCACGCCGGTGGCGCTGGCCTTTGGTCTGGCGGCCGCGCTCGTGACGTCGTTTGCCAGCATGGTATTAGCGGCCGTTGGCGCCTGGTATGGCGGCTGGGTGGATCGGCTGGTGCAATTCTTCACCGAAATCAACTTGCTTTTACCGTTCCTGGCCGTCAGCCTGATGATCTATACCCTGTATTCGCGGAGCATCCTGGCAATCCTCGGCGTCACTATCCTCTTGAACATTTTCAGCCATTCGATCAAGACGTACCGCGCTATCTTTCTACAAATCAAAGAATCGCCTTACATTGAGGCCGCACGCGCTTACGGGGCCAGCGACCGGCGTCTGGTGGTGCGTTACCTGATGCCGCGTGTCTTGCCCATCTTGCTGCCCAAACTCATCCTGCTGGTTCCGAGCTTCGTCTTTTTAGAAGCCACCCTGGCTTATTTAGGCGTCAGCGACCCGCTGCTGCCTACCTGGGGCAAGTTGGTGGTAGACGCCCTGTCTTCTGGCGTCTACCGCCAGGCGTATCACCTGGTTTTGGCTCCCTTTATCTTGCTATTCCTGGTCGGCTTTGCCTTTGCCCTGGTGGGTCTGGCCCTGGAGCGCATCTTCGATCCGCGCCTGCGCGAGATTTGATGCTTCGGGGTGGGAATTTGTCGTGGCCCGGATTCTTGAGTGTTGTCCCTCATGTTCCTTGATGGGTTTCATCCAACGAGGAAAACAAGGGTTTGATCTTTGACAATTGATCTACGAACTGAGCCGGCACACGATACGAAAGTAGTTCGGCCGTTGTCCACACATGGTCAGTTAGTCCTGCGGACATGGCTGGGGTCGTTGGTTGCCATTTTTTCAAACTACCACTCGACGTTCGCTTAAATTTTGCGAATAAAACTAAATTTGGTATACCCACCGTATTATCTGGGCGTTCGCTTTCACTACCGTACATTTTTAATTTGACTCAATGGGCATCTGAAAAGACACCGGA
>CALFEW010000036.1 GCA_937958365.1 uncultured Chloroflexota bacterium
GGGCAAGACGCCCGCGCTCCCAGGTGCGAAGAGGAAATATAATGGCGTTAAGAATGAGACGGATGGGCCGTCAATATGAATCGGATGTGGACGGCCGTGTCCCGCGGCTGTCCCGCGAACAAGTACACACTTACCGGCGATTGCTGGGTTATGTACGGCCGTACACCCGATGGATGGTTATCTCCATCCTGGCGCTGCTGTTTAGCGTGGGGTTTGGCCTGATTTTGCCGCTGGTGATTCGTAACCTGGTGGACATTGTGCTGGTGGACAAAAATTTTGCCCACCTGAACCAACTGGCGCTGGGGTTGTTTGCCGTGTTCCTGTTGCAGGGCGTCGCCAGCTTCATCAACCATTTGTCGCTGGCCTACGTGGGCGAAAACGTGGTGGCCGATATTCGCGTGCAGGTGTACAGCCATCTGCAAACGCTCTCGCTGAAATATTTCACCGACAACCGCACCGGCGAGATCGTGTCACGCATTACCAACGACGTGGTGCTGCTGCAAACGGCCGTCACCGATAACCTGGTCGCCCTCCTGCGGCAGGCCATCACCCTGGTTGGGGCGGCCATCTTGCTCTTTGTGCTGGATTGGCGGCTGACGTTGATCATCCTCCTGGGCATCCCGCCCATTACACTGACGATGGTCTGGTTGGGGCGCAAAATCCGGCGAGAGGCAACGGCCGTGCAAGACGCCTTAGCCCAGGGAGCCAACGTGCTGGAAGAAACCGTCTCCGGTGTGCGTATTGTGCAGTCGTTTGCCCGTGAAGCGTATGAAATCGAACGTTTCTCAGCGCGAGTGACGGACATTTTCGACGCCGCCATGCGCCGGGCCAAAATCGGCGCGGTGCTAGGGCCGGTGATCGGCTTCATGGCGTTTGCTTCCATCACCATTACCCTCTGGTTTGGCAGCTACGAGGTGATTCAGGGCCGGCTGACGGCCGGTGACCTGGTGGCCTATCTGGTGTATACGATGATGGTTGCCGCGCCGATTGCCTCGTTGGCCGGGCTGTATGCCCAGTTCCAATCGGCCATTGGCGCGACGGAGCGGCTGTTTGTTTTGCTGGATACCGAATCGGACATTGTCAGCCCGCCGGATGCGCCATTGTTACCGGCGGTGCATGGCGAGGTGGTGTTTGCGGACGTGAGTTTTGCCTACAGCACGGCCGTTGCCCTCTTGCGCTCTGTCTCTTTTACCGCCCGGCCGGGCCAGGTGATTGCTCTGGTGGGGCCGAGCGGGGCGGGCAAGTCTACGTTGGTGAGCCTGATTCCGCGCTTTTGGGATGTGGAAAACGGCCGTGTCACCATAGACGGCCACGACATCCGCGACGTCAACCTGCGCAGCCTGCGCGAGCAAATCGGCATTGTGCCCCAGGAGACCACGTTGTTCTCCGACACGGTTTACAACAACATCCGCTACGGCAAGCTGGACGCCACGCGCCAGGAAGTAGAAGACGCCGCCCGCGCCGCCAACGCCCACGACTTCATTCTGAACGATTTAGCCGAAGGCTACGACACGCCGGTCGGCGAGCGCGGCGTGAAACTGAGCGGCGGGCAGCGCCAGCGGGTCGCCATCGCCCGCGCCCTGCTGAAAGACCCGCGCATCCTCATTTTGGACGAGGCCACGTCGTCGCTGGACAGCGAGAGCGAGAGCCTGGTGCAGGAGGCGCTGGAGCGGTTGATGCAGGGGCGCACCTCGTTTGTGATTGCCCACCGGCTGAGCACGGTGGTAAACGCCGATTGGGTGTTGGTGCTGAATGAGGGGCAGATTGTTGAGCAGGGCACGCACGCGGATTTGCTGGCGCGGGCCGATGGTTTGTATACCCGGCTGCACCAGATGCAGTTTAACAGCGCGGAATTGGTTGAATTGTGAAGTGGGGAACAACGGCCGTTCCCCACTCCCACTCCGAAATCCCAAATCCCAAATCCGAAATCCTAAAACGGGTACAAAATGGGCAGCACCAGCAGGGTGACGATGAGCGTCAGGAAGATAAGCGGCACGCCTACTTTGATATAGTCAAAGAAGCGATAGCCGCCCGCACCCATCACCAGCGTATTGGATGGCGAAGCCACCGGCGTAGCAAAAGCCATCGAGGCGGCAATGGCTACAGCCATCAGAAAGGCGTAGGGTTCCACGCCTAATGTTTGGGCAGAGGCTAAAGCGACGGGGGCGACGACAACGGCCGTTGCCGTATTGGAAATAAACTGGGTAAACAACGACGTCAGCAAAAATAGCCCGGCCATAATCGCCAGCGGGCCATATTGCCCGAAAGCATTCACCAGCCCATTCGCCGCCAGATCAATCAGCCCCACCTTTTGCAAAGCCACGCTCATGGGAATCATCCCGGCGATAAGGACCACGCTCTTCCAGTCAATCGCCTGATACGCCTCGTCCATCGTCAGGCAGCCGGTCAGAATCATCACCAGACCGGCGGCCAGAGCCACCGTCACCAGCGGCAGAACCTCGCCAACCATGAACACGAGCATCAGCAGCAGCACCCCCAGCGCGATCAGCGCCTTGCCGCGTTTGGGCTGCGCCAGCATCGTCTCCGGCTGGCCGACGACGACAAAATCGCGCCGCCGATCGCGCAAGGCAACGATGTCTTGCCAGCGCCCTTGCACCAGCAGCGTGTCGCCAAACTGAAATTTATGCTCGCGCAAATTGGTCTCATCGTGGCCGGACGCCGATTTAATGCCCAATACCATCAGGCTGTAGGCCTGGCTGAAGCGTGTGTCTACCAATGTACGGCCGATGAGGTTGGAACGCGGCGGCAGCAGCACTTCGGCCACGCCTACCTCTTCGTGCAGGTGCGACTCGTGCCCGTCATTGTTGGCGGCGGTGGCCGCCTGCACGCCTAAACTCCACACGGCCGCGGCGTGCCCCACATGACGGCCTTCCCCTTGCACCACCAAAATATCATCCACCTCCAGCACCGTATCGGCTTCGGGGAGGAGGGCGCGGCGGCGGATTTCCTGGCCAGGCTCATGATGACCGCTGCGCCCGCGGGTGATGCGCAGCGCGGGGCGTGGCTCTTCACGGCGCAGCACTTCCAAAACGGTGATGTGGTATTGGTCGCCCAGGTGGGCATCGGCCAGCGTTTTGCCGATGAGCCGGGACCAAAGGCGCACGCGCAGACGAAAGACGTTGTTGGGTCGGCGGTAGCGTTCGACCAACTCAGTGGTAGATTCCAGGGGTGGTTCGACGGTTGGTTTTTGCCGCGCGGGCAGAAGTTTGCGCCCCACAAACAGCAGGTACACTGCCCCAACCGCCACCAGAATCACGCCCACCGGCGTGTAGCTGAAGAAGGTGAAGGGCTGATAGCCGTTTTCTTGCAGCAGTTCGCTGACGATGATGTTGGGCGGCGTGCCGATGAGGGTGACAGCCCCGCCGAGCAGCGAACCGTAGGCCAACGGTATCAGCAGCTTGGACGGGCTGATGTTGGCCGAGCGGGCCAGGATGACGACGGCCGGTAACAAAACGGCCACCGTACCGGTATCGCTCATGAAGCTGGACAGCAGGGAGACGGCCAGGATCAGGACAATGGTGAGCTTTTTCTCGTCGGTACCGGCGATGGCCAGGACGCGCCGGCCGATCATGCCGGCAAGCCCGGTTTGCAGCACTGCCCCACCAACGACGAAGAGAGCGACAATGGTGATAACGGC
>CALFEW010000037.1 GCA_937958365.1 uncultured Chloroflexota bacterium
TCCCCCTGCCAGGTCAATATTCAGCTCTTTCTCCCAGGCAATTATTCGCTCCTGATCATCCATCAACGGCGCTCCGGGCGCAGCCGCTTGCAGCCAGGCAGTTTGGGCCGGGTCTGGTGGCAGGGCATAAGCAGTTCCCTCTTGCCAGAGCAACATCTCGGGTTGTATGGGACAAAGATGAGCGGGGGATAGAGAAACGGCCGTACCCTCTTGAGTCGTCGTTGGTTTTTGTGGCGCATCATTGCCCACGGTAGTTTGCACGGCAAACTGCGTCGTGGGATGGGTAAACACGTCGGCGGCTAAAATACCCGGCGCAGTCAACCTGGATAGCTGATAGCCGATGTGTTCATACGATGTGTGAAACGCCTTCACGGTTTCCGGCAGCCGCCCCCAGACCAGAAAGTAATCGCGGTACGTGATCAAGCCGACGGATAGGCCCACGACTGTTAACCCCACGGCCCAGGCCAGACGGGGTTGCCGCCACCATTTTGCCAGCCTCTCCAGCACCGCCGCCAGCCCCACGGCCGTTAACAGCGTCACCGGCGTTATGGCCCCAATAGCCCGCAGCGGATGCCCCGGCTCTTTGGACAAAATTGTGGGCAGCAGCATGACGGCCAACCACAGCAGCAAAAAAGGATATACCGGCTGCCGCCAGCGCCACAGCGCCAATAGCAGACCGACCGCCAACCCAACCTGCGCCACCCCATCTAAAATTGGGCGCGAGGGCAGATTTAACACCGGTGACGAATGTCCCTGGTCTACAAATAAACGCACGGTCTGCCAGGTATGCGCCAGAAAAACCAGCGGCAACGGCCGTCCCGATTCCGCGCTGATAGTCAAAATAGAGACCTGCTGGGTCCGGGCGCTGAAATCGGCGGCGTGGTTGACAAAATAAAGGCCCAAAGGCGCGAACACCAACAGGCCCACCAGCGCCACGATCACACTGCCCATCAGGAGTGGTTTCAGGGTTGCACGGCCGTTAAACTGTCGCCTGTTGGTGAGCAGCGCCCATCCGACGCCCCCGATGATGATCAGGGGAATGAGCCGCGCCGGTAAATAGGTGTATAGCGCCAGACCAAAAGCCAGACCGCTCAGGGAAAAAAAACGCCATCGCCCACTCTGCCAGCCACACCAAAAGGTCCAGAGGGTGAAGTTCAGCAAGGGCAACATGAGAATGGCGCGAAAAATGATGCGGCTAAAATGCACGTGCCAATAAGAAACGGCCAAAATTAATCCGGCGAGCAAAGCCAGGCGGTATGGCTGGCGCGGCCAAAAAGAGCGCGTCAGGCCCATCACCTGGGCCACGGTGATGAGGCCGATGAAGGCCGAAACCAGACGCATACTGAAGGGTTGGTAGCCCCACAGCGCCAGGCTGAGGGTTTGCAGGTAAATGAGCAGGGGTTCACGGCCGTTATTGGCCGCGAAAAAAATGGGCAACTCACCGGTGCGCAGCACATTCAACGCATCCAATCCATTCACTGCTTCGTCATGAAACAGGGCCGGGGGTAGTTCATCAAGTTGGTGCAGGCGGAAGAATGCGGCAATGAGCAAGATGGCGACGGCGGCAAGGCGGCGGTGCAGAATGGAACGAGAGCGGGCTGACATGAAATGATTGTATCAAAACGCCCGGTTTCGCCAATTGTTGGGGGCTGCTCTACAATTATCCAGATGAAACAACAGCTAGACAGACAGCCAATGACGCCGTGGGTCAGACAGTGGGTTGGCAAGAGGGGGGCAGCCATCATCTTGCTGTTGCTGTTTTGGTGGCGGCTGCTGGCTATGGCCGGCGCCAGTTCGCCGACGATGGATGAAGTGTTGCACACCTATCATGGGGTGGCGTATTGGCGAGTACCGCCGGCGGCCATGCT
>CALFEW010000038.1 GCA_937958365.1 uncultured Chloroflexota bacterium
TCGCCCTCTCGTCGCAGTTCATACGCCGCAAGCTGGACAGCGCCATCGCCGAAGAAAACGTCATCAGCCAGCGCCGCCACCGACGGCGGCAAACTATCTGTATAAGGCCAGTCCGCCACGCGAACCAGGCCAACATTCACCCACGTTTTGCCGGGCCAGAGGCTCTTTTGCCGGATAACTTCCTGGGCTTCATCGCGCAAAGAAAGCTGTACCCGGTAAGTCCCATCCAGCCGATGGGGCAATCGCAGCGCCAGATTAGCGCGAATAACGTCGTTGGTTTGCCAGGCGCTTGCTGGATAATCCACGGGCGCGGGCGACAACGTTTGCGCGGTGATGGTCTGGCCGCGCCAATCGAGGAGCCGAGCCTCCAACGTCACCGGGCCGTCCAGGGGTTGATCTACCTGCCACAGCAGGCTGCCAAGCAGCCACAATCCGGCGCGGAATTCCTCATCAAACCAGGTAACGTCGAGGATCGTCAGGCCATTCTCGAAGCTGGCAAGGGCATCGTGGGACGTTGGCGCTGCCGGCCGGGCCACGTTCAGCAAGCCGACGTTTTGTGTGGCGTCGTTTATGGAAAGACTTAATTGATAAGGGATGGGCGCCAATCCTTCCGGCAGCGGCAGCCAAACTTGTTGTTGGACAAACTCTGTAGGCGCAGGCGTGATGAACGTGGGGGTCAGCAAATGAGTGCAGCCCTCGCTCCACAAGCCGCCGGCCGAATCGAAGAGTTGGAGGCAGGCTTTGGGCGCAACAGCGCTGATTTCGCCGGTGAGCCGCCAATACAATGAGGCCCAGACGCCGTTTCCCGGCGACACGCCTGGCGGAACCTGCACTCCGGTCAGTGAATAATTGCCCGTGACGATTTCTGCCGGCAAGAGGTCTGCCGGCAAGGTCTGGCTGGTGGTGAAAGGTTGAAACAGCTCCAGCCCCAGGATGGACCAACTGGCCGGGAATCCGGCCCCATCAATTAAAATCCATTCTTCCCGCAAGGCTTCGGGCAGCACGGAAGCGTCGAAAAAGAATGGTTCCGGGTAGCGCACGAACCAGATACGGTCCATCTCTTGTTGCCAGGCGGCCAGTTCGTCCAGGGCGGTTTGCGCGTCGAATTGGTTGTAATTGGGCACGGCCGTATAAGGCAAATCCGGCGCGTAATAATCATACACCAGAGACATCACCGCATCATGCCAGATAACCCCATCCCCCGGCAGCGCGTGCGCTTCAATGTAGGCTGCCAGAGAACGCACGTCATCGCGGACAACGTCCGGCCGGGTCACGGTCTTCCAGAGCGCCTGCCCGCCAAACAGCAGCAATACGCCCCAGGCGATAACCGGCCCTATGCGCCAAAATCGGCCCAGCGTGGCCAGCCCATGCCCGATCAACAAAAACCAGAACATGCTCAAAACCGTCAGGTGCCGGGGGTTGGCGTAGTTGGCCTGCAAAAAAGAGGCCAGGTAAAAAAGAAGAAGGGTTCCCATCAGGCCGCCCACACTGAGCAAAACCACGCGCCACCGTCTGACAGGAGGCGCTACGCCCACAGCTAGAGCGCCTAGCACAGCCAACAAAACAAAAGGCCAGAAAGCAATGCCCGTATCGCCGGGAGGATTGGCCGAACCTAAGGAGAAAGTGGAAAGGGCGTCATACAACAGGGGCAGCGGCGTGCGCGCGCCAAAAGCCACAAATCCTCTGGCAGACAGGAGGGTTTTAACGTTTTCGTAAAGCGGGATGGCAACGAGAGCCAGTCCGATCAAAACGGCAAACACGGGTTTCCAGAGCTGCAATAATGATGCGCCCCGGTTGAAAAGTTGGTTCAAGAGGATGGCCCCAATGGCAAAACCAAATAAGATCAGACCAGTGTAATGCGTATAGATGGTCAGGGCGCTAACCAGCGCAAACAGCGCGTAATGCTGCCAGCGCACGCCAGGTTGCAGCAGCCGCCACACGGTGTAGAGCAGCAGAAGGCTGGTCACCAATAGCAGCAGGTACATGCGCGTTTCTTGGGCGTGCCAGAAGTAAAACGGGGAGAGAACGGCCGTAAACGCCGCCCACAAGCCAGTCGCTCCACCCCAAATTCGTTTCCCTACCGCATAAAAAAGAGACAGCGCCACACAGGCCAGTAACACCGACATATACCGGTAGGCAAATTCTGTCTCGCCCGCCAGGCGATGCCAGCCAGACAACAGCAAAAAATAGAACGGTGGGTGCAGGTCTGGCGATTCCACGCCGCGCACCAGGTTGCGATTAGCCAGGAGAAGGGAGAGTGGCTGTCTGGCCCGCCCCAAAGAAAGGATTTCGTCTCGCCAGAGGCTCTGCGCGTCTAACCGGTAGGTGTATAAGGCAAATGCTGTCAAGATCAGGCCAACCATCAGCCACAGGGGCTTGCGGGAGAATGACCGTTTTTCCGCTCGATCAACCATATGCCCTCAAGTATAACGTCTTTCATCCAACATGCATCCGCCTATCCCCCTACCACTGCCCCATTTGTGAATTGTTGGACAAAAGGGTATCGCTGCGGTATCATTTTCTAGGCTGCCAGGAGTATATCTACTGGAAGCTGTTCCCACTTTCCGGCAGTGATAACACATCGTTTCCGCCGCAAACGGCAGGTTAAAGAAAACTTCTTACGAATTGTTCACATTTGGGAATAGCGTCAATCGAGTTTTTACAAGCATAAGGGAAGATGAGAGGAATCCACGCAAAAAGGCGTCCCATCCTCTTCCATAAAAAAACCGTGTGTTTCAAGGAGGTTGGTGAATGACAACCCTTGCCCCAGACTTCAAAAACATAACTGATTCGCTTCTGGAGCAAATCAAAGAGTTTGATCGCAAAGTGGAAGCCCGCAGCGTTGGTAACGTCCTCTCCGTTGGTGATGGTGTTGCCTTCGTAGCCGGCCTTGCCGATGTAACTGCCAGTGAACTGGTGGAATTTAGCAGCGGCGCAACCGGTTTGGCGCTAAACCTGGAACCAGACGTGGTTGGTATCGTCGTGATGGGCGACTATACGAGCATTGAAGTAGGCGATGAAGTACGCTCCACCGGGCGTATCGCCTCTGTGCCCGTCGGTGATGCGCTCATTGGCCGCGTGGTGGATGGCCTCGGCAACCCCATTGACGGCAAAGGCCCCATCAGCACCAACAAGGTTCGCCCGGTCGAACTGGTTGCCCCTGGCGTGATTGAACGCAAGGGCGTAGACACCCCGGTGCAAACCGGCATCATGGCGATTGACTCCATGTTCCCCATCGGCCGTGGCCAGCGCGAATTGATTATTGGCGACCGCCAGACCGGTAAAACAGCCATTTGCCTGGATACGATCATCAACCAGAAAGGTCTGGACATGGTCTGCATTTATGTAGCCATCGGCCAGCGCATTGGGCAGGTGGCTCAGGTAGTAGACACGCTGGAAAAATACGGCGCTATGGATTACACCGTCGTTGTTGTGGCCGGCGCTTCTGATCCGGCGCCTATGCAATACTTCGCCCCTTACGCCGGCTGCGCCATTGGTGAAGAATTCATGGACCAGGGACGAGACGCCCTGGTGATTTACGATGACCTCTCCAAACACGCCTGGGCTTACCGGCAAATGTCCCTCATTTTGCGCCGCCCCCCCGGCCGCGAAGCGTATCCGGGCGACATTTTCTCCTTACACAGCCGCCTTTTGGAACGCGCCGTGCGCTTGCGCGATGAGTGGGTCATCGTCGAAAAAGACACGGAAGTAACGACCGACACCATGGGCGTAAACGGCAAGCGTTATTTTGGTAATCTGGTGGATGAACAAGTGGGACATGCCCTGGAAACTCTGGGCGATCCCAAAAAAGAAAAGTACGACGTTAAAAAGATCCCTGGCACCGGCGGTTCGTTGACGGCTCTGCCGATTATCGAAACGCTGCTGGGTGACGTTTCGGCGTACATTCCCACCAATGTTATCTCCATCACCGACGGCCAGATTTTCCTGGAAACTGACCTCTTTAACGCCGGTCAACGTCCCGCTATCAACACCGGTCTGTCGGTGTCGCGGGTGGGTAGCGCCGCCCAAAAACGGGCGATGAGCAAGGTGTCCAGCGGTCTCAAATCTGACCTTTCCCAGTACCGTGAGCTGGCTGCGTTTGCTCAGTTTGGTTCAGACCTGGATGCGTCTACGCAGCGCCAGTTAAGCCGTGGCGAGCGTCTGATGGAAATGTTGAAGCAACCGCAGTACAGTCCGCTGCCGCTCGATCATCAGGTGATGTTGATTTTTGCCGGCAGTCGTGGCTACCTGGACAACGTGCCGGTGAATCGGGTGAGCAAATGGAGCCAGGACTTTTTGCGCTACATGGATACGGCTCATCCTGAAGTTGGCCGGCCGATTCGGGAAAGCGGCGCCTGGACGGATCCGATTCAAGATGCGTTGAAAGCGGCCGTTGAAGATTTTAACGCTGGCTGGTCGGCATCATAATTGTGTCAGGTGTTCAATTGTTCGTGCGGCGTGTGGGTGAAGCATTTGGCCTGACGCCTGAACCATTGGCACACAAACACCGGAGACACGTATGGCTACTGAACGCGAACTAAATAAGCGAATCAAGAGTATCAAAAATATCTCGCAGGTGACCAGCGCCCTGGCGGCCGTTTCGGCCTCGAAGGCCAGCCGCGCTCAGCGGCAGGTGCAGGCGACGCGGGCTTATGCGGGCAAAGCTTTTGAGATTTTGAACAATCTGGCTTCGCAGCCGGATGTGGGTCACCCGTTGCTGACGGCGCGCGCGGAGATTAAAAACTCGGCGCTTATTCTCATCACCGGAGATCGCGGGCTGGCCGGGGCTTACAATTCAAATGTTGTTAACCGGGTTGAAGCGTTTATCAAGGCGCTGCCTGTGCCTTGCCGGGTGATTACCGTGGGCCGTAAAGGCCGCGATTTGATGATTCGACGGGGCTACAATGTGGTGGCTACGTTTGAAAGCATTCCTGATTCGCCTTCTATCCTCGACATTACGCCCATTGCGCAGGTTGTCACCGATGATTACCTGGCGGGTGTGGTGGATGAGGTGTTTATTGCGTATACGGATTTTGTGAATCTGATTACGCGCCGGCCGACGGTGAAGCAGTTGCTGCCGTTACGGCCGTTAGACTTTGAAGGCATGGCGATGGCGGATTACCTGCAAACGGTAGACCTCAGCGGCGTTTCGGACCGGGTCTATATGTATGAGCCACAACCCGCGGCATTGTTGGATGTCATCGTCCCCCGGTTCACGCAGTTGCAGATTTATCAATCTGTTCTGGAGGCGTTGGCCAGCGAACACAGCGCCCGCATGGTGGCGATGAACAGCGCCACCGATAACGCCGGAGAGTTGATTGAGGTATTGACCCTGGATCGTAACAAAGCGCGTCAGGCGAGCATCACCAGTGAAATTCTGGACATCGTCGGTGGCGCGGAAGCACTAAAAGGCTAATTGGAGGAATTTATGGCTACTGGCAAGATTTCGGCCATACGCGGTGTGGTTGTTGACGTTGATTTCCCCGAAGGGGGAGTGCCGGAAATTTATGAAGCGCTGCAAGTGGCGGGGCCAAACGGCCGTCTCATCTTAGAAGTCCAGCAGCAATTGGGTGGCGGTGCAGTCCGTACCGTAGCGATGGGCACCACAGACGGGCTGCCTCGCGGTATAGATGTGGTTGCTACCGGCAGCCCGATCATGGTCCCCGTTGGACCAGTCACCCTGGGCCGCATCTTTGACGTGGTCGGCGAAGCTGTGGATGGTGGTGAAACGCCTAAATCAGACATCTACTACCCCATTCACCGCGAAGCGCCAACGTTCCAGGACCAAAGCACCAAAGCAGAAACCTTTGAGACCGGCATGAAAGTCATTGACCTGATTGCCCCCTTCATCAAAGGTGGAAAAACAGGCATCTATGGCGGCGCTGGTGTGGGTAAAACAGTCACCATCGCCGAACTGATCCGTTCTGTTGCCCGCGAGCATGAAGGCGTCTCCATCTTCGCTGGCGTGGGCGAACGCACCCGCGAAGGTACTGACCTGTATTACGAAATGCAGGAATACGGCGTGATGGATTCTGTGGCCATGGTCTTTGGGCAAATGAACGAAACCCCCGGCGTGCGTCTGCGCGTGGCCCTGACGGGCCTGGCGATGGCCGAATACTTCCGCGACCAGGGGCGTGACGTGCTGTTGTTCATTGACAACATCTTCCGCTACGTATTGGCCGGTTCCGAAATGTCCGCGCTGCTCGGCCGTATGCCCAGCGCCGTGGGCTATCAGCCTACCCTGGCGTCGGAGATGGGCGCGTTGCAAGAGCGCATCACCTCCACCAAAACCGGCTCCATCACCTCCATGCAGGCCATTTACGTGCCCGCCGACGACTATTCCGACCCGGCTCCGGTGGCGACTTTCGCCCACCTGGATGCCAGCCTGACGTTGGATCGCGGCGTGTTTGCCAAAGGTATTTTCCCGGCGGTAGACCCCTTGGCTTCTTCCAGCCGGGCGCTTCAGCCGGGCATCGTAGGTGAAGAACATTATCGCACCGCCCGCGAAGTGAAACGGGTTTTGCAGACTTACAACGACTTGCAGGACATCATCGCCATTTTGGGTATTGATGAATTGTCTGAAGACCAGAAGTTGCTTGTGGCGCGGGCGCGCAAGATTGAGCGCTTCCTCGGCCAGCCGATGTTTGTGGCCGAGAAATTCCATGGGCTGAAGGGGCAATACGTGCCAACCCATGAAACAGTTCGCGGCTTCCGCGAAATTCTGGATGGCAAGCATGACGATTTGCCGGAACAGGCTTTTTATATGGTCGGCACCATTGACCATGCGGTAGCCAAAGCGGAGCGCCTGCGCGCCGGAGCATAAGCTAAATTGCGAATAGCGTAGAACGTGATGCGTGATACGTGATGCGTGTTTGTTTCTTTTTTGAAAACGCATGACGCATCACGCATTATTTATTAGGTGAAACGATGCCAATCCAGTGTGAAATTGTAACTCAAGAACGCTCCGTCTTTAGTGGCGAAGTTGATGCGGTGAACTTACCGGGATCGGAAGGCCGCCTGGGTATTTTGCCCAATCATACCCCGCTGCTGACAACGCTTGGCTATGGCGAAGTGATCATTCGACGCAGTGGTCAGGAAGAATATTTTGCCGTTGGCGGCGGTTTTGCCGAAGTTCAGCCGACTAAAGTGATCATCCTGGCAGACTCGGCGGAATATGCGGAAGAAATTGA
>CALFEW010000039.1 GCA_937958365.1 uncultured Chloroflexota bacterium
ACATGCTGACCTCCGGTGCGACTGCATTCTGTAGTGGTTATTTAGCGTTATCTTTTCCCTTGCTGCTCATGCGTCATAAACAGACGGCGCACCATGCTGCCGGGTGGCTTCGCGGATGTCGGCGACGGTGGCCGCGCCGTTGATGGCGGTTTCCGCCTGTTTGAGCTATTCGTAAGACGCGACGGGCGCGTAGCTTTTTTCGCGGGTCATGAAATTCACCTCCTGTGTAGGGTAGATTTTATCTGGTATTGCAGCAAAACTAAAAAGTGAGCGCCAGAGTAAGAGTGAGAGGAAGAAGTCGAGTTATACTGGCTCTTACTCTAGCTATTTTCGGAGGAATCTATGGCTTTATTGACAAATGACGGCCGCGGCGCTGGCTATCTGGCGGTGGAATTGACGATAAACAAGCGATTGGAACCCGTCATGCCCTTTGCGCGGGGACCGGTTGTCTCCTGGGATGTGCCGGAAGAAGTGTATGCGGAACTGCGGGAAGCGGTGGAAGAGATGTCAGAGGATAGGGACGAGCCGGCGTCGGATTGGCCGCCATCGGGCGAGGATTGGCCGCCGATAGACCGGGCGAAGGTGGGCTGGCTGGTTTGCACCATTCGGTTAGTGGTGGGAACGGCCGTTATCTACCAGCAAAGCCTCCTGGTGCAGTACACCACGTTTTGGGACTGGTACCACGCCCTCAACACCCTGATAAAAACCCACCACCGCGAAGACCGCCATCTGTACAGTGGCTTTGAAAGCCCGGAGCTACGCATGGACCTGACACGCAGCTACTATGACCCGGCGGAATGGGGTGAGGAACCGGGAACGCCGGTGAGATATAGCTACTCCCTGCTCATCTACGTAGATACCAGCATTGCTTCCGGTGACGGGCTGGGGGTGAGCAGCGAAGGGCCGGGGATGTTCTTCTACCCAACCGAGGAGAAGGTGTTGGCCTTTGCCCGGCAGTTGCTGGCTGAGGCGGATGGGGCCGGCTGACGGCCGTTATGGTGCGTTCTTCTGGCGGTTTTCCGGTTGATGCGGGAATCCCAGACTGGCGGCGCGATCATAATATCGCTGTGCTTCCTCTGATTGCCCCATTAACTCGTAGGACTGTCCCACATTCAAGAACAGGGATGGATAAAACGCTTGCACGCGCTGGTCGGCTACGGCATCGGCTTTGTCCAGGGCGATCAGATTCCAATGCAGTCTTGCTTCAGGACTATCTTGATGACGAGCCAGATAATGAGCGGCGATACAGGCGTCATAATCGTCTTGTACCGCTTCCCAGGCCTGTTGGTACAGATTGTGCGCCTCATCTATCTTGCCTTGAAATTCGGCCTCGGTCCCGGCAAGGCATAGTCTAACAACCAGATTGCTGAGTTCCATATTATCTCACTTCAGAGGCCATGCGCGTCCAGGTGGACACTTGATGGCTGTAGGCATCATCTCGCGCACCGAAGAGGAAAAGCGCCCAGAGCACCGCCAGGGCGACAAGCCAGAGGCGTTGGGATGAAGTTAAGAAGGGGCCGTTGTGTTTCAATTATGTTGTTCCAATGGCCTGTTTTCCTGGAAACGGCCGTATCTATGATAGAATTTCCTACGTTTCCTCCCCGTGACAAGTTTAAGATCGTTCCACAATCACATCCAGCAGCCTTCACTGCGCGGCGAACCAGGCATAATCCTGTGCCTGTTTCAACCGCCGCCCCACGGCCGTTCACCGGGTTCAAATACGTATACAAATCTGGTATCAGACACACGCCAAAATCGCGCCCGATCTGGCTGGCCTTATCGCCGCGCCTGTAGGCCTGAAAGCGAGCCTCCGGCGTGCGACCGGTATAGCCCACATAGAGCCAGGGGTGATTTTCACAACGTTCGGGGTTGAAGTCCAGAAGATACGCATGGCGGTCTACTGCCTCGGCTCGCAGCAGGATTATGTAGGCTCAAGTTAATATCGTTGAAATACCTTTGTCTCAACTAACCGATTCAAATGCTGCTCCATCTGTGCCGGCAGCCGGTCGCCGCGTACCAGAAGTCCCACCTCCATGTTAAGCGTCATGGCATACTGAGTTAAATTGGCGCTGGAAACAAGCATCAACCGGCCATCGGCAATCGCCAGCTTCGCGTGCAGGGAACCATGACGGCCGTTTTCATCCACCAACCGCTCGGCTAACGGCCAGATATACACGCTGGCCTGCCGCGTGACGGCGCTGCCCAATGCCCGCACCGTGTCGTAAGCAATCCGTCCTTCACTGGCAGAAGGCGTTTCCAGGTAAAGGGAAATCTGGACGCCCCGGTTGGCCGCCGCCACGAGCGCGGCGGCTATATTCGCCACGTTGTAGACAGCGAAGCTGACAATGTGCAGGCGCCGCGTAGCCATATTGATGAGCTGCAATAAGACCTGGTCTGTACGGCGCAGCGGCACAATCTGGCTGTCCGGCCCCGTCCAAACCAGTTCCAGTTGTTGATTTGTCCGGCAGAAGGTTTCCATGTCGGCCGCTGCCAGCAATGCCAGGGCCACGCTTTCTGGCGAAACATCGGGGGCCACGCGCCACCACTCATCCAAAAATTGGTCTACTCTGTGGCATACGTCTGGCTGGGATATGGCTTGCAGGACTCGTGAGCGCACGTTTGACCAGGGCTGGCCTGACATCTCTTGCAGGGTGAGCGCCAGCACATTCGCCAACTCGCCTGGCAAGTCATAGACCAGATGGCGAACGGCCGGAACGAGGTTGGTGATGGTCATAGAGCCGTGTCCTTGAAAAAGGCCATGTCGTTGTATTCTACCGTAGGCGTCAGCAGCGAACGGTCAAGATATTTGTTGCCCCGTTCGCAGGAAGTTTCGGGGGCAAACAGGCAGGCGTGGCAGGCAGCCGCGTGCAGGGTGCGCCCTTCGCGGCTGGGTGGATGCTCGGCGCAAAGTGGATCACTGGCGCAGAGGCGCATCGCTTCCAGGGCTTGCGTGATGTGCCGTTCCAGTACGTCCGGCTGCCCCAGGCTGACAAGGCCCCCCAGCGTACCTTCACTATCGGGCGCGGAGGTGTAGATGAGCAACCCGGCCATTGGCCCGTCTTCTTTTTCCGGTGAACGGGCATAGATGCGTTCGCGGATGCTGGCCGCGGCATACCCGCTTTCCAGCGCCAGTTGGCGCATCAGCGCATGGGCGAAGCTGTGAATAAGGACGTAACGCATTCCCGGAAACCCCTCTTCCGGGGGTTCGATAAAGCGTACGGCGCGCCATTTTTTATGGGCTTCGACAAATTCGGCGGCGCGCTGGGCAACGGCCGTTCCCTTCGCCCATTCCCCGATACGCC
>CALFEW010000040.1 GCA_937958365.1 uncultured Chloroflexota bacterium
CTGAATTGGCCGTGCGGGTCATGGGTCAGGCCGATTTGCGCCCGGCGGCCAAGTGGGGTCTGGCTCTGCGTGCGCCGGAGGTTTATCGGCGGCGGCGCGAAGAACCCCAAATAGCCTGTTTGCAGGATTGGGCCGTCGTGCAGCGGGGGTTTACCACCGGGGTCAACTCGTTTTTTTACCTGGATAGGGCCACAGTGGACAAATGGGCTTTGGAGCCGGAATTTCGCCGCCCGCTGCTCAAATCGCTGCGCGGTCTGAAAACGTTGCGCCTGACGGCCGTTCACTGCCGCCACGAACTCCTCTGGATTCCGCCGGGAGCCGACGTGACGGGAACGGCCGTTGCCGACTATCTGGCCTGGGGTGAAAGCCAGGGCTTCCACCGGCGTTCCACCTGCGCCGCCCGGCAGCCCTGGTATACCCTGGCCGCCCAACCCGACGCGCACGTTGTTTTGCCTAAAGGCGTGTGGCGGCGGCACGTCGCGCCGCTGCTGGACGACGGTCTGCTGGTAGACCAGCAGCTTTACCAGGTACAGCTTTCGCCAGACGCGCCCATCGCCGCGGCGGCGGCGCTGCTGAACAGCGCCTGGTTTGCCTTGCAGTGCGAACTGCAAGGGCGGCTGAATTTTGGCGCGGGGGTGTTGTGGCTGGCGGCCTATGAATTGGGCCAGATTTTGCTGCCAGACCCGCGCCGTCTGCCGGCGGGGCAGGTGGATGAGTTGACAGCCGTGTTTGCCACCCTGGCGGAACGGCCGTTGCTGACCACCGAAGAAGAGTTGGCGCAAACGGACCGGGTGTTGTTGGATACGGCCGTCTTCAACATCCTCGGCTTCACGGCCGGCGAACGGCAAGAAACCCTGACCGCTCTGCAAGATCGGCTGGCTACGCGCCAGCGCCTCGTCCATGGATGAGCCGTAAGCTGTAAGCGCCCCTGTCTGTCACCTGCTGACCGCAATATTTCACGTAATTTATGCGTGGTATAATCGCAACTCAGATTACAATGAGGCAAGGTATGATCATGGTGGCGTCCATGCAGTCACTCAGGCAGAAATATACGGCCGTTTACGAACTCTTGGCCCACACCTACGGCCAACCACACTGGCGACAGCATCTCCCACCGGTGGACGAATTGGTCTCTACCATCCTGTCTCAATCCACGTCTGACGGCAATCGTGATAAAGGGTTTTATGCGCTCAAAGCGCGCTATCCTGACTGGGAAAGCGTCATGGACGCCCCCGAAGCCGACGTGGTAGAAGCCATCCGGTCGGCAGGGTTAGCCAACCAGAAAGGGCCGCGTATTCAGGCGGCCTTGCGCCACATTCACGAAGCGCGCGGCGAAATCTCGCTGGATTTCCTGGCCGACATGCCGTTGGTGGCCGCGCGGGACTGGTTAACAACCATCAAAGGCGTGGGGCGGAAAACGGCCGCTATTATCCTGCTCTTTGCCTTTAACCGTCCGGCTTTCCCGGTGGACACGCACGTCCATCGGATCACCGGGCGGCTGGGGTTGATTGGGCCAAAAGTGACGGCCGATAAAGCCCACGACATTCTGGAAGCGTTGGGCGAGCCGGCGACGTTTTATGCCATGCACCTGAATTTAATCCAACACGGCCGTGAAACCTGCGTGGCGCGCAACCCCAAATGTGAGATTTGCGTCTTACAGGCCGAATGTGCGTATTACCAGCAAACAACAAAAACTTATGAATAATCAAACCATCAACGTCGAACAAGCCCGTTTAGCTGCTTTGTATGAAGTCAGCTCTCAACTGGGGGCCAGCCTGGATTTAGGCGAAGTGCTGAATCAGGTCATGGACGACATCATCCTGTTGACGGGCGCGTAACGGGGTTTCTTGATGCTTTTTGATGACGTAACCGGCCAGTTGCATACCGAAGCGGCGCGTAACGTCGATCGGGAGACGATTGAAGGCGACTCCATGCAAATCAGCCGCACAGTGTTGGCGCGGGCAGCCAATACCGGCGACGCCATCCTCACCAGCAATGCCCAGGAAGACGAGCGTTTTTCCCATCAACAAAGCGTCATTGGCTACCAATTGCGGTCCATCATGTGTGCGCCGCTGCGGGCGCGGGCGCGAATCATCGGCGCGGTATACGTGGATAACCGCCTGTACAGCGGCGTGTTTAAGGAGCCTGACCTGGAATTGTTGGGCACATTTGCCAACCAGGCGGCCATCGCCATAGATAATGCCCGTCTGTTTACGCAAACAGACCATGCCCTGACCCGCCGGGTGGAAGAATTGACCGTTTTTCAGCAGATTGACCAGCAGTTGAACCGGTCGTTGGATTTAAATCAGGTATTGAGTTCGGCGTTGACCTGGGCGTTGGCGATGACAACGGCCGATTCCGGCTCGATTGGTCTGTTGGAAAATACCGAGGAGGGCCAGGTATTGCGGCTGCTGGTTAGTACGGGCGCCGGCGTGGAGTCGCCGCGCAGCGTGCCGGCCGACCATGCCGTCCTGGCGCAGGTGTTGGCAGCGGGCCGGTCGGTCTTGCTGGAACAAGTCAGTCGGGCCGAAGCGATTAACGGCCGTGCCGCCGCGGCCCAACTGGTCGTCCCCATCAAACAAGATGGTCAGGCCGCCGGACTGCTCACCCTGGCAAGCCAGCATCCACAAGCCATCACGGCCGAAGATGTGGCTTTTGTGGAGCGATTGGCCGATCGTGCGGCCGTCGCCATTAAAAATGCGCAGTTGTATGAAGCGATTCAGGCCGCCAACAAAGCCAAGAGCGACTTTATCTCTGTGGTGACGCATGAGCTGCGCCTGCCCATGACCTCCATCAAGGGGTATACCGACCTGATCATGAGCGGCATGACGGGGGAACTAAACGAGCAGCAAAAGCAGTTCCTGGGCGTGATCAAGCGTAACCTGGAACGCATGAGCGTGCTGATTCGGGACTTGTCCGATATTAACCGGATCGAAAGCGGGCGGATGCAGTTTGAATTGGCCGATTTTGACATCCGTGACGTGGTGCAGGAAGTGGTGGAGAGCTTCGCGGAGCAGGTGGCGGCGCGGGCGCAGGTGTTGGATGTGGTGGTGGAAGCGGGGAATACGGCCGTATCCGCCGACCCTCGCCGCATCACCCAAGTGCTAACCAACCTGGTGAGCAACGCCAACAAATACACGCCGCGCAACGGCCGTATCACCGTTCAGGTGCAGCCACAAGAACGCTTTGTTCAGGTGGCCGTAAGCGACAATGGCATCGGCATCTCTGAAGAAAACCAGACCCAACTATTCACCCAATTCTTCCGCGCTGAAGATGAAGCCGTGCGCGAACAAGTTGGCTGGGGACTGGGTCTATCTATCGTCAAAAAAATGGTAGAGGCGCAGGGTGGGGAAATCTGGTTTCAGAGCGCTTATGGAGAGGGAAGCACATTTGCCTTTACTGTGCCATCCGTTAATATTAATGTGAAACCGGAGTAACTCATGAAAGAAAAACCCCTCGGCTACAAGCTCTTATTAAGCTACGAAGTGAAACCAGAAGCTTCGCAGGAATATTATCAATTTGTCATGGGGCGCTACGTGCCTATGCTTCAATCTATGGGCCTGCAAATGAGCGAAGCGTGGCATACCGCCTATGGCGAAGCCCCCAACCGGCTCATCGGTTTTGTGTGCGAAGACCAGGAAACCATGAATCAACTGTTGGCAAGTGATAACTGGACGGCCGTGAATGACGAATTGGCCCGTTTTGTGATGGATTTTAGCTACAAAGTGATCCCTTACCGGGGCGGCTTCCAGATTTAAAGCCTCAACCGGCGCTCACGTCGTCAAGGACCACGTTTCTGGGTAGAGACCGCGCCAGGTCTCACCCGTGGAACGTGGTCCTTTTTTTTCGTCAAGACGGCCGTTCCAGGTATAATTTCCAACATATCATGGTTTGTGCTTATTCTGGGAGCAAAAAGCAATGTTCCGGTTACATTGTACACAGGCGACGTGGCGCTGTAGATTTACAGAGATAAAGCCACAATGCTCATGAGACTGGCGATTTCATGAAATACAAAAGCTGTTGGATTGGCTCGTGTCAGCAAAATGTAGTTTCCCCTTGTTCTCCTTTTGATCAGCCTCTGGTACAAAAGTCCTTACTAATTTCCTGTGTCTGTTGTTGACGCTTGCCTTTATACTTAAAGGATTGAAGCGCGATTGCCCAAGCGCGATGGCGCAGTTTCATCATTTTATTGGCAGTTTGATTCATTATCATTGATTATTTGTTTTGATTGGAGGGCCTCATGAAAATTCCTAAACAAGAAGAAGGGCAAGGTCTGGTCGAATACGCCTTGCTCCTGGTGCTGGTCGCCATCGTCATCATCGGCATATTAACCGTTTTAGGCTCGTCTATCACGGTGGTTTATGCCAAAGTGATTGGTGGACTCAACGGCCAGACGGTCACCGGGCAAGGCATAGAAGCCATCGTTACCGGCTACGATGCCAATATCACCCAGGGCACCGGCGGGTGCAGCGGTACTGTCAGCAATATTTCCTTCATCGGTTTGGACGATGGCAAG
>CALFEW010000041.1 GCA_937958365.1 uncultured Chloroflexota bacterium
CGGTGGCCCATGCTATAATCCGGCATGGATTCTGGGAGTAAAACAGCCCATTATTAAAGCATTAAAACCACCATCTTTTATTTGTTTTTAGGGAATAAAAGACGCAAACTAACGCCAGCGTGGAGATACGCCGCGTTCAGGCATCAGCGACTTTATTGTAAAAGACTCAAGTTTAGGAGAAACGACTACCGATGACTGTTGCTTTGGAAGTAAAAAATTTGCACACCAGTATCGGCGACCAGCCAATTCTGAAGGGCATTGATCTATTAATTAAACAGGGCGAAATTCACGCCTTGATGGGGCCAAACGGTTCTGGCAAAAGCACGCTGGCTTATACTTTAGCGGGGCATCCCTCTTATGAGCCAACGGCCGGTCAGGTAATTTATGACGGGCAGGATTTGCTGGAAATGGAACCTGACGAACGCTCACGGGCCGGCCTTTTTCTGGCTTTTCAATATCCGGCGGCCGTTCCGGGCGTCACGTTGGCTAAATTTTTGCGCCAGACCATCAATTCCCGCCGCCAGGCGGAAAACCCGGAAGATAGCGGCATTTCTATTCCCGCTTTCCGCCGTATGTTAAAAGAAAAGATGGATATGCTGGGTATTGACCACAAATTTGCCGGCCGTTACCTGAACGAAGGCTTTTCCGGTGGCGAAAAGAAGCGGGTCGAAATTCTGCAAATGGCGACTGTGGAGCCGAAAATTGCCATTATGGACGAGACGGACTCTGGCCTGGATATTGACGCCTTGCGCGTGGTATCGGAAGGGGCGATGCGGCTTTACCGGGAGATGAACATGGGGATGTTGGTGATTACCCATTACCAGCGTATCCTGAACTATATTCAGCCGGACTTTGTGCATATTATGCTGGACGGCCGTATCGTGGAAAGTGGTGGCCCTGACCTGGCTCTCAAACTCGAAGAGCAAGGTTACGATTGGCTCCGCGAAAAATATGGTATTGCAGAAACAGCCTAGTATCCGTATTCCGAAGGCCGTATACCGTGTTCCGATGGCTTTTACCAGAGGTAGCACCCTACGGAATACCGAATACGGATTACCGAATACGAGTACTAAACAGGGTTCAGCGGTAGGTTACGCTGGATGCTGTAAGGAGTGTGAATCATGGCAGATATTGTACGCGAACTGAGCGAAGAAGAAGTTGTCGCCAGCGTTAACTCAGATTACGCAACCAAATACGGCTTCTCCGACGTTGAAGATTACGTGTTTAAGGCCAAACGAGGCCTGGATGAAGGGATTATCCGGGCGATGTCCCTGTCGAAAAATGAGCCGACCTGGATGCTGGACATTCGCTTGAAGGCGTATGAACACTTTTTGGCCCGGCCGATGCCGACGTGGGGCGCAGATCTCAGCGAGATTGATTTCGACAGCATTTACTATTACATCAAACCCAGCGAGCGTGAAGGTGATAGTTGGGAGGATATTCCCAGCTACATTAAAGACACGTTCAACAAACTGGGCATTCCCGACGCCGAGCAAAAATACCTCTCTGGCGTGGCGGCGCAGTATGAGTCTGAGGTTGTTTATCACAACATCAAGCAGGATTTGGAAAACAAGGGTGTTGTGTTCCTGGGTATGGATGAAGGGCTGCGGCAATATCCCGACCTGGTGAAGGAACACTTCGGCACGATAATTCCCTTTAATGACAACAAATTTGCGGCGTTGAATACGGCCGTATGGTCAGGCGGCAGCTTCATCTACGTCCCACCGGGCATACACGTGGAGATGCCTTTGCAGGCTTACTTCCGCATCAACGCCAAAAACGCCGGTCAGTTTGAGCGCACGCTGATCATCGTGGACGAAGGGGCTTACGTTCACTACGTCGAAGGCTGCACCGCGCCCATCTATTCCAGCGATTCGCTGCATTCGGCCGTGGTGGAAGTCATCGTGCGCAAGGGCGCGCGCTGCCGCTACACCACCATCCAAAACTGGTCCAACAACGTCTACAATCTGGTCACCAAGCGAGCCATCGCCGAAGAAAACGCCACTATGGAATGGGTGGATGGTAACTTAGGCTCCAAAATCACCATGAAATATCCGGCCGTGTATATGGTTGGCGACGGCGCGCACGGCGAGATTTTGTCTATTGCCTTTGCCGGTAAGGGACAACATCTAGACGCCGGTGGCAAAGTTGTCCACGTTGCGCCCAATACCACCAGCCGCATCATTTCCAAGTCTATCAGCAAAGGCGGCGGCCGCGCTTCCTATCG
Source organism: uncultured Chloroflexota bacterium (assembly GCA_937958365.1). Taxonomy (GTDB): domain Bacteria; phylum Chloroflexota; class Anaerolineae; order Promineifilales; family Promineifilaceae; genus Leptovillus. Next base: position 2,228 of record CALFEW010000041.1, read on the forward strand.
CGGACTGCTCAAGGTGGAAAAGAACGCCGACAACTGCAAATCGAACGTGGTTTGCGACGCGCTGCTGTTAGATCCGGAAAGCCGTTCGGACACCTATCCCTACATCGAAATTGACGCCGAGGACGTGACTGTCGGCCATGAAGCGTCGGTGAGCAAGGTCGGCGAGGAACAGCTTTTCTATCTGATGAGCCGAGGCATTCCTGAAGATATGGCAACTTCGATGATCGTCAATGGGTTTATTGAGCCATTGGTGAAGGAACTGCCAATGGAATATGCCATTGAAATGAATCGTCTGATTCAGTTGCAGATGGAAGGCAGCATCGGCTAAGGAATTTTGAATTGTGAATGGTGAATTGTGAAGTATGGCAGCGCAATTTGCCTCATTGCTGAATGATAAGATGACGAAATTTACACGAGAAGCAGTTGAAAAGTTATCGGCCTACTTGAATGAGCCGGAGTGGATGTTGGCGTTTCGTTTGCAGGCGTTTGACGTCTATGAAAGCCTGCCGATGCCGACGACGCAAATGGAAGAGTGGCGGCGCACCGATATACGTCGCTTGAAATTGGATGAGATGGGGCCGTCGGTGAACGGCGACGCCGGGACAGAGGCGAATATCCCTGAATTTTTGGGGAAGCAACTGACCACAGACGAGGCGGGCGGCAATATGCTGCAAGTGGATGGCGTGGTGAAAGCGCTGACGCTGAGCGAAGATTTGCAGGCGCAGGGTGTGATATTTTGTGATATGCACACGGCCGTTGCCCAACACCCCGACCTCATCCAAAAGCATTTCATGACCGAAGGCGTGCGCGTGGATGAAGGCAAGTTTGCCGCCCTGCACGGCGCGTTTTGGCGCGGCGGTACGTTCCTGTACGTGCCCAAAAACGTGCGGGCGTCCGCTCCTTTGCACAGCGTCTTGTGGGTTGAGAGCGGCAAAACCTTCACCCACACGCTGGTCGTCGTCGAAGAGAGCGCGGAAGTCATCTTCATGGATGAGTACGCCTCCTCCGAAGGCGAGGGCCAGGGCTTGCACAATGGCGTGATCGAACTGCTGGTGCGTGACAACGCCAGCCTGATTTATGCCGGTTTGCAAGACTTTGGCACAAACATGTGGCAGTTTAACCATGAACGCGGCCGTGTGGGCCGCGACGGCAAGCTGGATTGGGTCACGAGCATGATGGGCACGCGCCTGACAAAAGCGTTCCAGACGATGGAATTGGACCGTCCGGGGGCGTGGGGGCGGATGAGCGGCATTTTCTTCACGAACGGCCGTCAACATCTTGACCTCGATACCCAACAAAATCACAACGCCGAAGACACCACCAGCGACCTGCTCTACAAAGGCGCGCTCAAAGATAAATCACGCACCGTCTGGCAGGGCATGATCAAAGCGTTGCCCGGTTCGCAGCGCATAGATGGCTTCCAGGCCAATCGCAACCTGATGCTGGACAAAACCGCCCGCGCCGATTCCATCCCCGGTCTGGAGATTGAAGCCGACGACGTGCGCTGTACCCACGCTTCGGCCATTGGCAAGCTGGACCCGGAAGAGTTGTTTTATTTGATGAGCCGAGGGATTCCGCGGAAAACGGCCGTAGAAATGTCTGTCCAGGGCTTCTTCGACCCAATCATGCGTCGCATCCCCTTCGAGGGCGTCCGCGAACGTATCTTTGGCCGAATTGTCGAAAAAATTGGCTAGATTTCATAACGCCATGAAATCGCACCTCTTTGTTTATCGTTGTTTGTGTTTAAGGCGAGGGAGCTGACTACCTCGCCCAAGATTTTATCTTCAAGCAAACGGTGGCAGCTACTCTCGCCCATTCCTATAATGCTTTGGGTGGCAGTGCTGCCACCGTTTTTTATTTCCAAGTTCAAGCATTGACCAATCAACACCACCAAATAAAAAGGAGTCCAACATGGATATGAACAAAGGCTATGTTCACCCTGAGGTTTTAGTAAGCACTGATTGGGTAGCCAACAACCTGCACGATACGTCCATCCGTCTGATCGAATCCAATGAAGACGTATTGCTCTACAGCACCGGGCACATCCCCAACGCCGTTCACATAGACTGGGTAGCCGACTTAAACGATGCCATTCGCCGCGATTATCTAGATGAAGCATCGTTTGCCGCTCTGATGAGCAAAAATGGCATCAGCAACGAGACCACTGTGGTATTTTATGGCGATAAAAACAACTGGTGGGCCTGTTATGCTTTTTGGGTCTTCAAATTGTTTGGTCATCCTGACTGCCGCGTGATGGACGGCGGCCGACAAAAATGGATCGAAAAAAAACGAAAAAGCGACACGATTATGCCCACTTTCTGCACTAGTTAGTGACAGCTCATTGCCCGGA
>CALFEW010000042.1 GCA_937958365.1 uncultured Chloroflexota bacterium
CGCGTCGGTTCCAGGTCTTCGGCCAACATGCTGCTGGACACGTCGAACGCCAGAATGACCGTGCCTTCCACGCGGGGCAAACTGACTTCCATTTCGGGCCGGGCCAGCCCGACCAACAGAAATGTTAACCCACCCAGGAAAAGGGCTGGCGGCACGTGCCGTCGCCGTCCCACGTCGCGCCCGGCGCTGCTGGACACCAAACGCAGCGGCCCCAAATCGGCCGCCGCCTGCCGCCGCTGGCGCAGCAGCCGCAGATAAACCCCTAACAGCAGGGGGATCAACAGCAAACTAAGAAGCATGATGGGCCAGATAAAGGTCATAGTCAATGCTTTGAAGATTGAAGATTAAAGATGGGTTGGTCTCCAATCTCTAATCTCGAATCTTTATGTCTACTTTCGCTGCCGCTTCCGCAAGGAGGCCATACGCACCAGGGCGCTAACCAAATCTTCTTCGGTGGAGACGGCGAACAGGCCGACGCCGGCGCGCTTGAGGCTTTCTTTCAGGGTGGTTTCGCGGCGCTGGGCGGCTTCGGCGAAGCGGCGGCGGAATTCCGGGTTGCCGGTGTCCACGTAAAGTTGTTCGCCCGTTTCCGCGTCTTCTACGACGATGAGGCCGGCGTTGGGCAGTTCCACTTCGCGCGGGTCCCAGAGGCGGATGGCGATGAGTTCGTGGCGGCGGTTAAGGAGGGATAACGGCCGTTCCCACCCCGGTTCGCTGATAAAGTCGGAAATCACAAAGACCAGGGAGCGGCGTTTCAAGGTATTTAGCCCGGCGTTGAGCAAAACGTTGAGGTCGGTGGATGGGCCGGTGGGAACGGCCGTTGGCCGCAGTAAGTCACGGGTCAGGCGCAAGACCTGATTCCGACCACTGCGCGGGGCAATCGTTTGCCCCAGGGCGTTGTTGTACAAAATAGCCCCCACACGATTGCCACTGCGCGTCAGCAGCCGGGCCAGCGTAGCCACCAGATCGGTCAACACCATCTCTTTGCCTCGTTCCACCGGGCCAAAGGCCATCGAAGGGCTGAGGTCGAGCAAGAACCAGGCCGTAATGTCCCGATCTTCCAGGTATTCGCGCACATAGGGCGTGTTCATCCGCGCCGTCACGTTCCAATCTATGTGGCGAATGTCGTCACGCGGTTCGTATTCGCGCAGGTCGGCAAAATCTATGCCCGTGCCGTAAAAGAGCGTGCGGTAATCCCCTTGCAGCAGGCCATCCAACCGGCGAATGACGCGCCATTCTAACCGCTGCAAAACATGTTCAGGCGTAGCGGCGATGGGTAGGGCGGTCATGTAAAGGAACCTCCGGCAACGGGATGGCCTTGAGAATGCGGTTGAGCAGATCGTCGCTGCTGACGTTGTCGGCCAGGGCTTCGTAGGACAGCACCAGGCGGTGGCGCATCACGTCCAGCGCCAGATCGCGCACGTCTTGGGGCAGGGCGTAGGTTCGGCCGCGCACAAAAGCCAGTGCCCGCGCTGCCAAAATCAGATTGATGGAGGCACGTGGACTGGCGCCGAACGTTACATAATGCGCCAGATCGCCCTGGCGCACCGATTGCGGATTGCGCGTGGCCGATACCAGCTTGACGGCGTATTCCATGAGCGCCGGGTCCACGTACACCGCGTCCACTTCGCGTTGTAAGGCCAGCAATTGGTCGGTGTCTATCACCTTTTGCACCGCTTGCAGCGCACTGGTCATGCGCTCCACGATGACAAATTCTTCCGTCGGCGTGGGGTAGCCCACCAGCACCTTAAGCATGAAGCGATCCACCTGCGCTTCGGGCAGCGGGTAGGTTCCCTCCGATTCGATGGGGTTTTGCGTGGCCATGACCAGGAACGGGTTGGGGACTTTGAACGTTTCCCGGCCAATCGTCACCTGACGCTCTTGCATTACCTGGAGCAGGGCGCTCTGCACTTTGGCCGGGGCGCGGTTGATTTCGTCGGCCAGCAGCAGGTTGGCGAAGACGGGGCCGAGGGCGGTGTTGAATTCGCCGCTCTTTTGATTATAGATGCGCGTGCCGATCAGGTCGGCCGGAACCAGGTCGGGGGTAAATTGGATGCGTTGGAATTCACCGCCGATAGCTTCGGCCAGGGTGCGAATCGCCATTGTTTTGGCCAGCCCTGGCACGCCTTCGACGAGAATGTGCCCCCGCGCCAGCAGGGCGACAATCAGCCGTTCCAGCAAAATATCTTGCCCGACGATGATCTTTTTGACCTCGTAGAGGAGTTGTTCCATGGGTTTATGGTTGTTGGTGGATGGGTCCATAGGGTTCCTTTGGAGACTGAAGATTGGAGACTAAAGATCAAAGATTAAAGATGGTCATCGCCAATCTTTGATCTTTAATACCGTGGCCCACCGGCGGCGGAAACGGCCGTTTGAATGGGCACAGCAAAACCGATGCCAATGAAAAAGTTCTGGTCAGAAGGGTTGGCCAGGGCGGTGACGATGCCGATGACCTGGCCGTAGCGGTTGAGCAGGGGACCGCCAGAGTTGCCGGGGTTAACGGCCGTGTCAAACTGAATCAACCCTTCCAATCGCTGCTCACTGTCGCGGGGAGTGAAAGCGCGGTCAAAGCCGGAGATGACACCGGCGCTCAGCGAACCGGCCAGCCCCAGCGGATTGCCCACGGCAAACGCTTCATCGCCGATTCGCATGGCCCCGGCGTTGCCCAACACGGCCGGCACCACGATTT
>CALFEW010000043.1 GCA_937958365.1 uncultured Chloroflexota bacterium
GGGCTGTTTGGCGGAGGGAACCGCTGGCGTCCAGGGCAGAAGCCAGGGCAGAAGCTGCCAATCGCCCCGTACCCAACGCTGGGCGCGGTGTACACTGCTGGCGTAATGGGTTGGATACTCTTCGTAAAGCACAATGTCCGTTACCAGGCCGGCCCGGCCATAAATGCCTTCAAACAGATCGTGGCTGAGCAAGGTGTTTTCCGGGATACGCCCTGCCAGGCTGCGCTCAAAGGCGTCTACATCGTAAATCCCTTTGCCAATGTAACTGCCTTCGCCAAATAAGTCCTGATACACGTCGGAAACGGCCAACGTATACAAGTCCAGGCCGCTGTCTCCGGCAAAGATGCGGGTGAAAAAAGAGAGGTTGGCGCTGGTGGGTTGGATTTGGGTGCGCGGCTGAAGGATGGTGTAGCCGGTGGTCACTTTGCCCGTGTCCGGATCAAATTGGGCGCGATTCAGGGGATGGGCCAGGGCGCCGATCAGCCGGTTAGCGCCTTCGCGGGGCAGAATGGTATCGGCGTCCAGGGTGATGATGTATTGGACGTGGGGCAAGATGTCCAGATTGCCTACCTGCACGCGGTAAGAGGTTTCCCTGTTGCCGCGGAGTAACTGGTTGAATTCGTGCAGTTTACCCCGCTTGCGCTCCCAACCCATCCAGGCGTTTTCGCTGGGATTCCATTGGCGGTGGCGGTGGAAGAAATAGAAGGGCTGCGTGGCATACCGTTGATTCAGCGCCTCGATGCCGTCTTGGGCCTGGCTGAGGAGAAGGATATCGGCCGGGGTGGTAGGGGTGGTGGCAACGGCCGTTGCCGTATCGGCAAAATCGGTGAGCAGAGCAAAGGAAAGATGGGGGTCGGGGTTGCGCAGGTAGTGCAGTTCCAACTGTTTGAGCAAGGCGTCCACTTCGGCGGGGTGGGTCAGCAGGGTGGGGATGACGACCATGGTGCGGCATTCGGCGGGCACACCTTGCTGCAAGAAGTCTAATTTGGGCAGCACACGCGGCGGGATGAGGTAGGTGACGAGCCAGTTGACCAGCGTGACGGCAATGGAGATGGCGGGGATGAGGATGAAGAGAACGGCCGTGCCCACCTGCCAACTTGCCCCATTCCTGAACGCATAAAGGAGAAAGGGCAGGGCGACGATGAGCGCCAGCAAGAAGATACTGCCCAAATAGAGGGGCGTGGTGTAGGGAACCAGTCTGCGCCGCCATTTTGTGATGCCCTGGGGCTGATAACCGGCGGCGTTTTCCAGTTGGGGCAGCCCGGCGGCCAGCAGATAGTAACCGACGTGGTGGGCTGTCGCGTGGGCTGTCGCGTTGGCTGCCGCGTGGGCTGCCGCGTCGGTAAGTTGCGCCTGGTGGGCCAGGGAAACGGCCGTTTGCGCCACCACTGCCTCATCCAACCCGGTCGCCCGCGCCAGGCGTTCCACCCCTTTGCGATACCGGTCGCGGGTCGCAAAATCCATCTGGGCATAAATCCCCACCGGGTCTTGCCGCAAAATTTGCTCCACCTGGCTGATACGCTCAAAAAAGATCAGCCAATCCTCGCCAGCCAACAAACGCAAGCTGGGGATGCAGTTCGCCACCACATCCGTATCGCTGCATGTGTGGTTACACTGCAAGGCCAGGGGCAGTTCCGTCGCTTCCGGTGGCAGGTGGGCCAAACGGCCGATAGCCTGCGTCATGCTTTCCAACAGCACCAGGCGCAGCATAATCGGCAGCGCCCATAATTCCCCCATCGTCAGGGGCGTCACTGCCTGATAAGCCCAAACAAATTGATGAATGCGCTCCAATTCAAGCTGGCACGTCTCGGCAATCAAAAGCTGACGGGCCAGGTCGTAAACACGGGGATAATCCTGGAGGGGCGCGCCCGTATTCAGCCGGGGTAAATGCCGGTAAAAGCCTGGTGATAAATTCTCTTCAATCTGCTGCTGAGCTTGCTGCACCACATAAAAGTTATCCAGCAGCCAGTCGGCCGCATAGGAAAAGGTGAGCGCTTCGGCAGTGGTGGTGCGGAATGTGTGGTAGCCCTTTTGCAGCCGCCTGGCTTGCTGCGGCAGCCTATCCAGCAACTGTTGGGCTTGCGGGGCATACGTGATGGCCTGATGGCTGGCGGCCAGACGGCTGGCGGTCTGTTTCAGTCGGCCGGGAATCTCTGTCGGCGCAGAGGGTGGGGCCGCGGACGCCTCAATGGGCGTAATTGGCGTTGGCAAAGGGTTGTCCTCCCGCCGCCTGGCTGAATGCGGGCGTGGCAGCGGCATTTCCAACCGGAAGAGGCTTGGTTTTGTCTGATGGCAAATCCTGGATAATGAGCAGCGGGACAGTGCCATAGGTGATGAAGTTGGTGACCACATTGCCATACGGCCGTTGGCTGCCGCCGGAATGTCCATGTGCGCCCAGGATGACCAGGTCCACTTTTTCCTGTTCTACCAGTTCATGCAAAGAGGCGATGACGTTGTCGCTGACCACGGCGCGGGTTTGCGCTTCTGGCGGCAGGCGTCGTTGCAGTTGTTCCAGGTAGTCGGTGGCGGCGGCCAGGCTGCGTTGGGTGATTTGCTCCAGCAGAACCGCGTGATCGGGCGTGAGGGCGTGGGGCTGAACCATTTCCGGGCGGGCAACCACATGCACCAGCAGCAGTTCCGCCTGATGGTGTTGCGCCAGGCGCGTGGCAATGGGCAAGACGCTTTCAGCGCGCAGCGAGCCATCCAGTGGGACAAAGATACGGCCGTAACGCATGTCTATGCGTGCAGAATCCGGCGAATTCGCCACCGGCCACTGGGCGCGGACCAGCATCACGGATTTGTACACCTGCCAGATGACCTTTTGGGCCATGCCGCTTTCACTCTGGTTACTCAAGACAACCAGGTCCACGTCATGGTCGTGGGCATATTCCACCACCCGTTCGGCCGGCGGCCCTTCTAACAGCACGTTGGTAATGGACAGGCTGCTTTGCTGCCATTGCTGGCTTACCTGGTCCATATACGATTGGGCTTCCACCTTTTGTAGATACCAGTTTAAGGGGTCCACCTGGAGCGCACTGTCGCTTTTTTTCTGTTCTACCACATGGATAAACAACAAATGCGCCCCTACAGCCAGGGCGACAGCTCTGGCATGGGGCAGCACACACTCGGCCAACGCCGATCCTTCTAGCGGTACGAGAATTCGGTCGAGCATAACTGATCCTTACGACAACTTGTCGTTATATCCTGGCTTACGCAATGGGAATGCCAGGGTTTTCCTTTTTCTCCTTCTTGTCTTTTTTCATTTGTTTCTTTTCTTTTGTTGTTTTGCCTGGTTTTTTGGTGTCTCTTTTTTTACTATCTTGACCCTTGCTCATGGTTTTCCTCTCTTTTGACTGATGGATTGATAAACTTTATTTTCGGGTGACTATGAAGGCTCTGTGGAAGGGTTTGTGGGTTGGGTAGTCTGGCTATGGGGTGGAAACGGCCGTTTCCACCCTGGACGCAATGAGTATTCCGCAAAAACCTTTGCCGCCTGGGATGTGGCTGAAAAACTGGGTGATTTTTAGTGCCCGTATACCGTGTACCGTAAACCGTAAACCGTAAACCGTGTTCCGAGGCGTTTACCGGAGGTAGCGCCCTACGGAATACGGAATACGGAATACGGAATACGGAATACGGATACTAGTTTGTGGTGATGGCGTAACGGCCGTTATTTTTACTCAACATCAGGCTCCGGGCCTCACTATCCAGAATGTAAGCCACCCGCCTAAGCCACCGGCCAGCCTGAAATGCCATTCTTGAGATAGGTGTCGTAGCGCACCGACTCAACAGGGCAGCGGCCGTTACTCATTGGGGGCGTAGATAAATCATACGCCCGATTCGTCTGTACCGCATCGGCTGAGAGGGGGAGATTGAACTCCGCCAGTTGGGGGATACCCTGGGAGCGCAAGCGTCCCGCCTGCCAGGGCGGACGGGGACGTCCGCGCTCCCATAACCACCAAAACGAAGGCGCCCGCTATCTTATTCAACCAGCCCATGGCGCACAGCCAGCGCCACCGCCTCTGTGCGGCTGGTAACGCCAAACTTAGTCAGAATATGGCTGACGTGAGATTTAATCGTCGAGGGGCTGACCACCAGCTTCTCGGAAATCTCGGTGTTGTTCAAGCCGGTGACCATCAGGGCCAACACATCACGCTCGCGCTCCGTCAGGTCATTGCCCGGCGGCGGTAGCTGCGTGGCGGCCTGCACCAAAACCTGGGTGGCCTCTGGCGAAAGCGTACTGCGCCCGACATAGGCGGCCCGGATAGCCTGGGCCAGTTTTTCCGCCGACACATCTTTGAGCAAATAGCCAATCGCCCCCGCTTCCAGGGCATTCTGCACCAGCCGCTCTTCCTTGAAACTGGTCAGAGCCAGCACCTGCACGGTGGGAAATCGCTGGCGAATGATGCCCGTTGCCGTCACGCCATCCATATCTGGCATGACCATATCCATGAGGATCACGTCGGGCAAAACGTCGGCGCATCGTTGCAGAGCGGCCGCGCCATTGGCCGCCTCGCCCACCAGTTCCAGGTCGTCAAAAACCTGCAAGAAGGTGGCCAGGCCGCGGCGCACCATCGTATGATCATCAACTACCATGACGCGAATGGGCGGGAGGGTATTCATAGGTATGTCTGCTCCGTTTCGGACAACCAGTGGACGGCGATTTCAGTGCCTTGACCCGGCTGGCTGGTAACTGTCAACATCGCGCCAATGGCTTTGGCTCGTTCGCGCATCATACTCAGGCCGTAATGCCCGGATGGAATGTACGCTGGATCAAAGCCACGGCCGTTATCGCGGATGTGTAAGGCCACCGAACCCGCATCGTATCGCAGCGTGAGTACGACCTGGCTGGCTTCGGCATGTTTGGCAATGTTGTGCAACGCTTCCTGACATAAGCGGTAGAACGCCACCTGCACTTCGGCCAGTAGAGCGCCTTCACCGACCACTGTCACAGCCACCGGAATGTTGGTGCGCCCGGTGTGCGCATCGCCCAACTGCCGCAGCAAATCGCCCAGATCAGAATCGGTCAGGACCAGAGGGCGCAGCTCGGCCAGCAGGCCGCGCATTTCAGCCATTGCGCCGCGTGTCAGTCGGCGCAAATCTTCCAGGGAGTGCCGTCCTTCCTCCGGGTTTCGCTCCCACAGACGCGGCAGCACTTCGGCGATCAGGCTGGCTGAGAAGAGTGACTGGTTGACGGCGTCGTGCAGATTTTGCGCCAGACGTTGGCGTTCTTCCAAGACGGCCAGCGCCTGGGCCTGTTCATACAACTGCGCATTGGCCATGGTGATGGCGGCCTGATTCGCCATAATCAGAGCCAGGTTCGCCTGGTGAGTGGTGAAGGCGTCTGGTTCGGCATGGGCAATGCCCAGACCGCCGATCACCCGCCCCTTCACCGCCATCGGAACCCACATCCACGCATGGATCCCTTCTAATAGAACGGCCGTCTGCTCGTTCAGGAGGGAGTGAAGAAACCTGGCGTCCGGGTCGTCGCGCCACACGTCGGCGATTCGTTGGGGCTGCGGCCTATTGAACAGCGCGGTCAGGGCGGCGCCACCGGCTAAGGGGATATGGAGGGGCAGCGTCTCTTCCAACCGCTGCGAGCCGCGTACCGCCAGGGCCACCAGTTCCAGGTCTTTCAAGGCAAAGAGGACGGCGTGGGTATATTCGATAATCACACGCAGTTGGTCGAGAATCAGCTCCGGTTTGAGTTCGATGGCAGAGGCCAGCGTTTGCGAAATTTCCAACAAGGTAGACTGCTCGTGGGTTTGGACGGTCACTTGCTGCCGAAGCAACCGCTCGGCCTGAACGCCGGCGCTGACATCCCGGACGACGCTGAGGAGACACAACCGTTCGCCATAGATGCAGCCTGTCCCGCGCATTTCGACGGTAAATGGGACACCATCGAGACGCAGGTGAACGGCCGTGCCGACAAAGGCGCTATCCTCTTGAACTGCCTGGAGCCATCCGACAAATTGGGCATAACTGGCGGGCGGCATGAAGGTGGTAGGGGGCAGGTTGATTAAATCTTGGCGGGTGCAGCCATACAGGGCGCTGGCGGCGGGGTTCGCCTCGATAACCAGACCGGTTGCCACGTCCGTGAGGATTAAACCATCGCCGACGGCTTCAAATATTTGCTGAAACGGCCGTTCCCTATCTACATGTTGCAAGTTGCGCTCCTGATGCGGGTGTATTGGCGACAGATGGGCTGTATTGAGCCGCATGAAGTCAGTGTAACAAAACTCTGTACGGTTGTCACTCTTGGGTAAGAAAACGGGGCATGGTTCATTTCAACTGAGCCGTACAACTATCTGCCCGGAACGGCCGTTGCGGCTGCAG
>CALFEW010000044.1 GCA_937958365.1 uncultured Chloroflexota bacterium
GAGACGCCCAAAACGATAAGACCATCACTCAGGACGCCGATCACGAAGGCGCCGATGATGGTGCCGCCGATGCTGCCCCGGCCGCCGGAAAGCGAGGTGCCGCCCAGCACAACGGCCGCAATCGCGTTGAGTTCAAAAAATGTGCCGGTCGCCGGGTGGGCCGCCACCAACTGCGAAGCGATGATCAGGCCAACGGTGGCGGCGCAGAAGCCGGAAATCATGTAGACGATGGTCTTGACGCGCTTGACGCGCACGCCGGACAGCTCCGCCGCCCGCTCGTTGCCGCCGATGGCGTAGACCTGACGGCCGAACGGCGTTTTCGCGGCAACGAAAGCGGCGACGAGAGCAAAAATAATCATCAACCAGATCGAATAATTGACCGACAAGAAATCGCCGGAGCCTAGCAAGGGGAAACCGGTATTGCCCAGTTCGGGACGGCCGACCAGGTTGGGGAAGGTGTTGCCGCCGGAGCGCAGCAAGGCCAATCCACGCGCCGCGTATAACATGCCCAACGTGGCAATGAACGGGGCCACGTTAAAGCGGGTGATGATGAGGCCGTTGATTGCCCCCAACAGCACGCCGACCAACAGGCTGATCAAAATGACGGCCCAAACATGGAAATAGACGATGACGCCAAACATGGGCAGGACCAACCCTTCGTTGATCAGGCCGCCGGCAATCATGGCGGCCAGGCCGACGATGGAGCCGACCGACAGGTCAATGCCGCCGGTGAGGATGACGTAGGTCATGCCGATGCCCAGGAGGGCATTGACCGCGACGTGCTTCGCCATGATGACAATGTTGGCCGGGGTGAGAAAAGTGGGCGTCAGGGCCGAAAAGACGACGACCAGGACGATGAGGGCGATGAATGCGCGCCCGCGCAGCAAAATTTCCTGGATGTCGAGGCCGGTGATCCGTCGTTTGGCGACGACGTTGGCGTTAGCTTGGGTCATGGTTGATACCTCCGTTACCGTTTTTGAAGTTTGCCGGGCCATGGCCGACCGCAGAAGCGGCCACCAGACCTTCTTCTGTGGCTTCTGATTTGCGAAATTCGCCGGTGATCTGGCCTTTGGACATGACCAGGATGCGATCAGACATGGCCAGGATTTCTTTGAGTTCCGAAGAGACAAACAAGATGCCATACCCTTCGGCGGCCAGGCGGCTCATAATTTCAAAGATTTCGGACTTGGCGGCGACGTCAATGCCGCGTGAGGGTTCGTCTAGCAGCAAGACCTTGGGCGAGGTGAGCAGGCTTTTGGCGACGACGACTTTTTGTTGGTTGCCGCCGCTGAGCGAGGTGATGAGCTGATCGGGGTTGGCAACCTTCACCGAAAGGTCGCGAATGGATTTTTCGACAGCCTGTTTTTCTTTTTTGCGGGAGAGGACGAAGCGGGTGAGGTATTGGCGCAGGCTGGGCAGGAGCATGTTGTCGGCGACGGACATGGTCTGGATGAGGCCGTCGCGCTGGCGGTCTTCGGGGACAAGGTACATGCCGAGTTTGATACGGCCGTTCACCGACCCCGCCGTCACTTCTGCCCCATTCAGCCACACCGACCCGGTCGCGCCCTGACGTACTCCGGCCAGACATTCAAACAGTTCCGAGCGGCCGGCGCCCATCAGGCCATAAATACCTAAAATTTCGCCTTTGTGTAGGGTGAACGACACATGGTCAATGGTGTACCCACCGCCCACACGCGGCAGCGTCAGGTCTTCTACACGCAGCAAATCGTCGCCCACGGCGTGAGTGTCGCCCTGGAAGAGCGAGGCGGGATTGCGCCCGACCATTTGCTCGATGATCCAGGCGACGTCAATCTGGCTGGCGGGCTTTTCGGCCACCAGACGGCCGTCGCGCAGCACCGTTACGTAATCGCCAATGCGCAGCAGTTCGTCCAGCTTGTGCGAAATGTAAATGATGGACACGCCATGCGCCTTCAGGTCGTTGATCACCTCAAACAGCACTTCCACTTCGGCGGTACTCAAGGCCGAAGTCGGCTCGTCCATGATGAGGATGCGGGCATCCTGGGCCAACGCTTTGGCGATTTCCACAATTTGCTGCTGGCCGATGCGTAAATCGGCCACCAATTCGTCGGGTTTGATGGACTGGCGCAGCCGTTGGAGCAGCGCTTTGGTTTGGGCGATTTGCTCTTTTTTGTCTATGACGATACGGCCGTTGGTCACTTCCCGCGCCATGAAGATATTTTCCATCACGTTCAGGTTCGGGAAGAGATTCATTTCCTGGTAGATGATGCCAATGCCCTGCCGGGCCGCGTCCAGCGGGCCTTTGACGACCACCGGCTCGCCTTCCAACATGAGCTGGCCTTCGGTGGGTTGATACACACCGGCCAGAATCTTCATGAGGGTAGACTTGCCCGCGCCGTTTTCGCCCACCAGCACGTTGACTTTGCCCCGGTAAACGTTGAAATCCACGTGATCCAGCGCCACCGTGCCAGGGAACAATTTGGTAACGGCCGTAGCGCGCAAAATGACCTCATCCTGAACCGGCGGGGTCAAACTGTCTGCGGGAGAATTCGCGGTCAAAACGGCCATATTGTTACCCTTCCACGTCCAGGACAACCGGGGTAATAACCACTTCGCTGAGGTCAATATTGGTCTGGTTGGTGGTGCGAATGGTAAACACGCCGTCAAACGAGACCTGTTTGCCGACCAGGGCATTCAGATCCAGCCCGCTCAACACATTGTCGGCCACGCGCTGATTCAGCTCTTTGGACACCTGGCCGAACTCTGTCTGCTCTTTGAAGTCGCCAAACTCGATGAAGCCCACGCCATCGCGCACACCGTCGCCGCGCACCAGAGGGCCGATTTGCATGACGATAACCACCGGGCCGTCGTAGCCGTCAATCTGGAGAACGGCCGTGCCGTTGCGCGATTCCGTATCCACCGCAGCCACCGTCCCCTGCCCCTTCACGACGAAATTCAGCGCGCCGCTCTGCGAAATGGTCGCATATTGCTCGCCCGCCTGGGTCAGATTTGTTTGAATCGCCGCCAATACCGCCGGTAACTCCTGGGCCTTTTCCACAATCGCCGGAACCACCTGGCTTTCCCAGATGCCGTCCACGTAGGTCACCGGGTCAAACGTCTCGCTCTGCTGGAGCTGCTCCATTTCTTCAATGGGCACAATGGTGCAGGCGGCCAGAAGGCCAATGA
>CALFEW010000045.1 GCA_937958365.1 uncultured Chloroflexota bacterium
GGGCGGCGTGCTGGCGGGCACGGCCGTTTACACCCTGGCCTTCATCGGCATTTACAATGTCCCGCATCCGTGGCTAACGGCGTCGGCGTGGGTGTATGCCAACGTGGAACCGGGCGCGCTGATTTTGAGCGAGCAGTGGGACGATGCGCTGCCCATCTCGCTGGTGTTAGATGGCGAGCCGCGCCTGCGGGAGACCTACGCCGCCGCCGAACTGACCTGGCTGACGGGCGTGGACGAGCAGGACAACGCGGCGAAACTGGCGGCTAACCTGGAGTTATTGGCGGCGGCCGATTACGTGACGCTGGTGAGCAATCGGGTGTATGGCGTCGTGCCGCGCCTGCCGGGGCGGTATCCGCTGTCCAGCCAGTATCACCAGATGTTGCTGGATGGCCGCCTGGGGTATGAGTTGGTATGGGTGAACGGCCGTTATCCCCACATCGGTCCCGTCTTTTACCGCCCAGATACCTTTGGCTGGCCGGGACTGACGCCGCCGGAAGGCGTCAGCCGCTATCTGGCCGAGGTCATGCCCGGTCTCAACGGCGGCCGGGTAGACGAAAGTTTTGTGGTCTACGACCAGCCGCTGACGATGATATTCAGGAATAACGGCCGTTTATCGGCGGCCGAGATGGGGTTGTTGTTTGCGGCAGAGTGATTGGGTTAACCCTGCATGAAGGCGGCATGTTCCGGCGACTGGAGGCCCTCTTGCAGCACGCGCAGGACCGTGGCTAACTCCTCATTCAGCAAAGCCTGAACCGCCAGCCACAAACCGGGAAACACGCGGCTGCGCACGACGCCTTGCTCATCGGCGGCCAATTCCTGGTATTCGCCATTTTCCAGGTAAAACCAGACGATACGGCCGTCGTAAATTTGCCAGACCAGGTATTCCTCTACGCCATTGCGCCGGTAAACCTTTTTCTTGTCGTGTAAATCCACCGAGGCGCTGCTGGCGGCAATTTCCACCACAAGTTCTGGCGTGCCCTCGACGTAATCATCAGCGCTGATGTGGGAACGGCCGTTGCGATTCTCTGCCAGTCGGAGCAAGGCGTCGGGTTGGACCTCGTTGTCGGGATCAAGGCGTACCGTCGCGTTGTCGCCCAATTTGACGCCGGGTGTCGCGGCGCAGTAAGTGCCTAACCAGGTGATGATAAAAGCGTGTGGTTGACCGTGGGCGGAAAAATGGACGGGTGACGGCATGTACACAACTCCTTCGATGAGTTCGGCTTTATTGACGTGCGGCATGGCCTGATAACGGCGCTCAAACTCATGCCGCGACAAGTGGTCGCCGGATTCCAGGTGGGGAATGGGACGAAGTTTTTGGATATATTTGGGAAGCACAACGGCCGTTTCACGCATCACCATCATTCTCCTTATGCCTGCTCATGCTTATTCTATCATAATGCCTGCCAGACTTGGGTTGTTTGTTATAATCAACCCGCATTTTAAAAGACGAGAGGCGCTATCATCAATCCGAAATCCGCAATCCGCAATCCGAAATACCTTTATCTGACGGTTTTCATCGCCGGCATGTCTACCCTGGCGATTGAATTTACCACCAGCCGCATGTTGCAAACCGTCTATGGCACGTCCAACCTGGTGTGGGCCAACGTCATTGGGCTGGTGCTGCTGTTCCTGACGCTGGGTTACTTTATCGGCGGGCGCTGGGCGGACAAACGGCCGTATCCCGCCACCTTCTACACCCTGGTCAGCGCGGCCGGGTTTGCCGGCGTCTTCTTTTTGTTGCTCACCAGCGTCATCCTCAAGACGGCGGCGGCGGCGATGGCCGCCATCAACGTCAGCGCCCTGGTCAGTTCGCTGGTGGGCGTGATTGTGGCCCTGGCCGTGCCGGTGACGTTGTTAGGCTGCATTTCGCCCTTTGCCATCCGGCTGGCGGTGCAAGATGTGGGGCAGGCGGGGCGCGTCAGCGGACGCATCTATGCCATCTCCACCTGGGGCAGTTTGTTGGGAACCTATCTGCCGGTGCTGGTGACGATTCCGTTGGTTGGGTCGCGGGTAACGGCCGTTCTCTTTGGTTCCCTTTTGTTTGTGATCGGTTTGATTGGCCTGTGGCGGACCAACCGGTCAAAAGGGCTGCTGGGCGCAGTCGCCGGGCTGCTGCTGCTGCCGGTGGTGCTGCTCTGGACGCCGGGCGGCATCAAGGCCTATGATGGGCAGCTTTTTGAGACTGAATCGGCCTACAACTACATCCAGGTGGTGCGCCAGGGCGATTGCAACTACCTGCTGCTCAACGAAGGGCAGGCGTACCATTCCTTTTACTGCGATGATGGTTACGTTCCCAAAGTTTCGGTGTGGAGCATCATGCTGGCTGCGCCCTATTTCAACGAAGGGCCGGTGACGGTGGACAATGCGGCCGTCGTTGGGCTGGCGGCGGGAACCATTCCCAAACAACTCACCCGCGTTTTTGGCCCTATCCCGATAGATGGCATTGAGATTGACCCGGCCATCGTCCAGGCGGGGCGCGATTATTTTGCCATGACGGATCCGAACCTGAATGTGATTGTGGGCGACGGCCGTTATCAGCTCAATCAACTCGCCACCACCTACGACCTGATCACTATAGACGCCTACAAAGTACCTTATATTCCCTGGCACCTCACCACCCGCGAATTTTTCCGGGAAGTGCAGGCGCGCCTTACGGCCGATGGCGTCGTCGCCATTAACGTGGGCCGCGCCCCGCAAGACCGTTCGCTGGTGGATGCGATGACGGCCACGCTGTTGGCCGTCTTTCCCACCGTCCATGCCATAGACGTGCCCGGCGCACTGAACACCATCCTGGTAGCCACCAATCAACCCACCTCACCGGACAACGTGGCTGCCAACCTGGCCGGGCTGGATACGGCCGTTGACCCATTGCTGCGTGCGGCGCTGGAAACGGCCGTGGCCCATCCCGCCCCCATCTCCCCCGCCGATGTTCTGTTCACCGACGAACGCGCCCCGGTGGAGACCATCGTGGATACCCTGGTGCTGCGCTACCTGCTGCAAGAAGGGCCCGCTGGTTTGCCGGGTTTGGGCGAGTGATAGGTGATGGGGTGGGTGATGACAAGACTACAAGACGAAAAGACTACGAGACGACAAGACGACAAAACTATGAACAATACAATTTCCAATGTGATTCGTTGGTTGGTGATCATTGCCACGCCTTTCTTATTGACTGTTTTGACGGTGCGGGTGCTGATTGCTTGGAACAGCCCCAGTTATCCGGCGTGGGAATACGGCCGTATCGAACCCGACCGCTATGGTTTCACCCCGGCCGAACGGCTAGAACTGGCCGAAGCGACGCTGGATTATTTGCAGCGGCCGGAACCGGCCGCCGAAGTCATCTATCTGCTGGAAGATTTGCGTATTCCCGGCACGGATGATTCGCTCTACAACCCGGCGGAAATCGGCCACATGCTGGACGTGAAAATCGTCGCCGATGCGTTTAGGACGGCGATGTGGGTGCTGCTGGTTATTGTGGTGGGCGGGCTGATTTTTCTGTTCGCCCGGCCCCAGACGCGCTATCAAGGGGCGAAGGCGTTGTTCCAGGGCGGGGTGTTCACGGGCACGGCCGTTCTCGTCGTCATGGTTTTCATCGGCATTGGCTGGAGCGTCTTCTTCACCCTGTTCCACGACATCTTTTTCGACCCCGGAACCTGGACCTTTTTATACACGGATTCGCTCATCCGCCTCTTCCCGGAGCAGTTTTGGTTCGATTTTGCCCTGCTCTGGACCGGCAGCATCTTGCTGTCGGGCGCGGTTTTGCTGGCCGTCGGTTATTGGCTGATGAAAAGGCTGGCGTCCTGATGGCTTTGGCTTACAGCGCCGATTTACACAACCATACCACCGCATCGGATGGCGCCTATACGCCAACCGCGTTGGTGCAGCAAGCGAAAGCTCTTGGCTTGCAGGCTGTCGGCGTCACCGACCATGATACGCTCAATGGCCTGGATGAAGCGCTTGCCGCTGGAGATGCGCTGGGTATTCGGGTTGTGCCAGGGGTCGAGGTGTCGCTGCGGTTTAGACGGCCGTATTTCACCGGCACGCTGCATTACCTGCTGTACATCCCTTACGCCTTGCTGCCCGATCCAGCCTTTCGCCAGACGGCCGTTGAAATTTTCAGCCAGGGGCGCGGCGGCGGGTTGGTGCGGGCGCGGGTGGCGGCCATCAACGCCGCCTTTGGCCCGCAGGGCGAAACGCCGCTGCTGCGCCGCGACCTGACGGCGGCAGAGATTGAAGCGCTGGCCCCCAACGTTACCCGCCGCCATTTTGCGCTGGCTCTTCAAGAAAGTCACGGCCTGGACCGCGCACAGGTCAACCAGCTCATTGGCAACGACAGCCCCGCCTACGTGCCATCGGGCATCGAACCGGCGCAGCTCACGCCGCTGCTGCATCGTTATCCGCAGTTGGTGCGCGTGTTTGCCCATCCCGCCGCCGGTTCTTACCCCGGTAAAAGTCTGTACAATGAGGTTCTGCCGCCGCTGGAAATCGTGGAGAAGCTGCTGCCGGAATTTTTAGATGAGACGGTCCTGGGGCTGGATGGGTTGGAAGTACAATACCCCGGCCACATCGCGGCGCACCGGGCGCTGTTGGCGCAGTGGGCGCAGCAGTACGGCTTACTGATGACGGGTGGGTCGGACTGCCACGATGCGGTGGAACGGCCGTTAGGGGTAGCGGGGGTAACGGCCGTTCAATTGGCGGCGCTGCTAAACCGTCTTTAGCGCTCCTTTAAACCATCTGGCAATGTTCATATGGTCTGTAAGCTGTCATCTTCATAATAGGCGCACGCAAACGGACAAAACGTTCCGCTATTTTGTTGTGGAATATTTGGCCGTGCTTGCTACAATGGAGAAACTGCACCGCTTGTAGATGCAGGCGAGGGAAGTGGAACGGCTGGCTTTGTAAACCGTGTTCCAGGTGGCCGGCGTAGTGTTCCAGGAGAGCGGATAAATGGCTAACCCATTGACCAAATACGAAGAAATCTGTTTGACATACCGAAAATCTAGAAAGTTATCGCTCGATTACGAAAATTTGTGTCAGGCGTTTGCCCGTGATCTGGTTGACGGCATGATCGAATATTTTGAATGGCCGCAAAACCAGGAAATCACCTATATTCCTTTGGGCGAAGAGCTAGACCCCAACAATCGGTTCTATGCTTTGGCCGGCGCCATGCAAATGGATGACGAATCGTTTTGGCATTTTGGTTTAGAGTTAACCGTGGAAGAACCTGGCGGCTCATACCCTGTGGCGTTTTTGATGAGCTTCTTCATCAAAAAAATAGGTCCGCATTTTATTGTGAAGTTAGGCGCTCAGGGAAAAGAAATTAGAATTCATGAAGAGCGTCGTGGCGATTTAGCCCCATTTTACGATGCTGTCTTTGTCCAGATAATGAATTTTTTCACCCGCCAATACCAGGATGCCGTCACGAAGGGATTGAAAGAACCGGGTTTCATCATGCTTTCCCCTACGGCCGATAATAATTAAGTGATTTTATCTCAGACTCTCGGCGCACATTCATGCCTTTGCAGATAAGTAGTCTACAAAACCAGCGCATAAAGCAAACTGTTAAGCTGAACAACCGGCGGCAGCGAGACCAACAACAAAGGACGCTCGTTGAAGGGGTTCGTGAGGTTTCTCAGGCATTGGCCTCTGGATTAACGCCGTACGAGACCTACATCTGTCCTGAACTCCTGAAAGATGCCGGGGCCGAGGCGTGTCTGGCTCTGCTGGTGGAACTGGCTAATCAGGGCAAGACGGAGCTTTTTGAAGTGACACCGGCCGTTTTTGAAAAGATCGCTTATCGTGGTGAGAGTGGCGGCATTTTGTTGGTGATCCCTTATTTGCAAGTTTCATTGGCTAATTTGCCTTTGGGCCAGCCGCCTTTTGTGGTTGTGGTGGAGGAAGTGGAAAAGCCAGGTAATCTTGGGGCGATTCTGCGTACGGCCGATGCGGCCGGCGTAGATGGCTTAATTGTCTGTGGTGATGAAGGCGAAGGGACGGATATTCACAATCCAAATGTGATCCGGGCCAGTCTGGGCGCGTTGTTTACCGTGCCGACTGTGGCCACGACGAACGGCCGTGTCCAACAATGGCTTCATCAACAAAACATGCCAATCATTGCTGCTACACCGGAGGGAACACGGCCGTATACGGCCGTAGACCTCACTGGTCCTGTTGCCATTCTCCTGGGCAGCGAAGCGCATGGCCTTAGCGAAGAATGGTTGCGCGCCGCACATCAACGTGTTGTCATTCCTATGCACGGCGCGGTAGATAGCCTGAATTTGTCTGTTGCTACCGCCTTATTGCTGTACGAAGTGGTGCGCCAGCGCAGTAACTCGCCCGGCTAAAAGCCGCTTTCAAGACAAATCCAGGCATATCCAAAGCCAACAATCAATCAAGGAAGCCATTTATGCGAATAGCCTTAATTTCAGATATTCATGGCAATCTTGTTTCTTTAGAGGCAGTTTTGGCTGATATAGAGCGAGAAAAGGTAGACAAGATTGTTTGTCTGGGTGACGTGGCTACGTTAGGCCCGGAACCACGCAAAGTATTACAGCGGCTGAGAGAACTGGACTGCCCGTGCATCATCGGTAATCACGATCTTTTTCTTCTAGACCCCACCGTACTCCATAGTTACATGGATGCACCCTGGTTTGCCGAATCTGTGGCCTGGTGCGTCCAACAACTTGACGAAGTAGACTTTCAGTTTTTACGCACCTTTCAACCACTGCTCGAAATCCCCCTGGACCATTCGCATAATCTTCTCTGCTTTCATGGCTCGCCCAAGTCCAATACCGACATTATTTTGGCGATGACGCCGCCTACCAATGTGGATGAACTCCTCGGTGGTTATAAAGCAACCATCATGGCCGGTGGGCATACCCACATGCAAATGATGCGCCAACACAAAGGCATCATGCTCATTAACACAGGCAGCGTGGGCATGCCGTTTGAACAGGCGCTCTTTGTTCACGCGCCTCGCTATCTCCCCTGGGCCGAGTATGCTATCGTCGGATTTAACCAGGGCGTGATAGGTATTGACTTGCGACGTGTGCCGATAGACGTGGATAAAGTTCGCCAGGCGGCCGCCGACAGCGATTTCCCTGATGCGGTGGAATGGAGTAAAAATTGGCTGCTCCCAGAAGATGTGCCCTGATTGTTAACGCTGGCAGGTTGCCAGTTTATTGGGTTCGGTGATAATTACGTCAATTACCCATTATCGTGATGCACTGTTTGCATTCATGCCTACCAAGGGGTTGGGACCCCAGAACCGTTCAAAAATAGGAGAGACCATATGTCAAAACGATTGGTAAAAGTTGCAGTGACGGGCGCGGCCGGTCAGATTGGATATTCCCTCTTGCCTCGGCTCGTTTCCGGTGAAATTTTTGGCCTGGACACAAAAGTCGCTCTCCATTTACTGGAAATTACCCCTGCTTTGGGTTCATTGGAAGGGGTGGTTATGGAAATGGATGATTGTGCGTTCCCTCTGTTAGATAAGGTTGTTGTGACGGATGATCCTGATGTAGCGTTTGACGGCATCAATTGGGCGCTTCTGGTTGGCTCCAAACCCAGAGGGCAGGGCATGGAACGTGGGGACTTGCTGAAAGAAAACGGCCCCATTTTCACCGGTCAGGGACGGGCCTTACAGCGCGCCGCCGACGACGTTCGTGTTCTGGTAGTGGGCAATCCGGCCAATACCAACTGCCTGATCGCCATGAATAATGCCGGTGACGTGCCGGCTACCAGGTTTGCGGCGCTTACACGCCTGGACCAAAACCGCGCTTATGCGCAGTTGGCGGCCAAAGCCGGCGTTACGGTCAACGATGTGAGTAACGTGACGATTTGGGGCAATCACAGCGCCACTCAGTACCCGGACGTGGAGAATGCAAAGATTAACGGCCGTCCCGCCCTGGATGTCATCACCGACCATGATTGGCTGCGCGGCGAATTTATTAGCGTGGTGCAAAAACGGGGCGCGGCCGTCATCGCTGCTCGCGGCAAATCATCGGCCCTTTCTGCGGCCAATGCCGCCCTGGATCATGTCAAAAGCTTTGAGCAGAAAACGCCAGAAGGACATTGGTTCTCCGCGGCCGTCTGCTCTGACGGCAGCTATGGCATAGATGAGGGTCTCATTTTCTCCTTCCCCGTCCAAAGCGATGGGCAAGGTGGCTGGTCCATTGTACAAGGTTTGCCCTGGAGTGATTTTGCGAAGGCTAAAATCCAGGCCACCCTGGACGAACTGCGCGAAGAGCAGGCCATTGTCGCCTATATGCTTTAGCCTATATTGTCTGACGCTGGTCTGGCTGTCCTGAATGAAGCAAAAGGCACAGGGGACGCTGCAAAGGCGTCCCCTGTGTGCCTTTAAACCACAAAAAGCCTTGCTTAGCAAGGCTTTTTGCGGGAAGAGGAGAAGAAGGAGAAAAAGAGGAGGTATTAGATTAATTTAGGAGAATTGGGTGGCCTAATGATAAGCCATCTTTTATTGAGCGAATCAACCAAACCCGTTGACCACAAGTTTACACTTTGTCTGGGCCGTTTTTCGACTGCAATAGGTTTCTCAGTTCGAGTCGGCCACCTCAATTCATGACTGAAGTATAGGCTGTTTCGGCGAATGGCGGTGGGCGTCCAATTACAAATCGTGTGTAAATCCATTTACATTGTGGAATAATTGATTGCTGACGATGCCTGACACGGCCGTTCATAATCCGTGTGATGCCTGCCCCAAGGGTAAATGTCAAATTTATAAGAATGGTGATGCCTATGAGTACTTTTGATGAGAGCAAGAAACGTTGGGAAGATGCTTATGTCCTGCCGGTGGTAAACCGCTCCCCGGAACGACGGGGAAACTTTACGACCAGTTCCGATATTCCTG
>CALFEW010000046.1 GCA_937958365.1 uncultured Chloroflexota bacterium
CGAAAGTAGCCGATCATCAACGGCAGGGTCAGAACTTGCGCGGCGATGGTCAGCAGTACCGCTTCGGATAAAACGCCCATGACTTGATTGGTTAACGGCCGTTCCACAAAACGGTTCAACTGGCGGCGCGTCCACTGCGTGAAGGGGTCGGCGTAGAGCATCAGGCCCAGCGTAGCGGTGAAGCTGAGTTGGAACCCCACATCCCACAACGTCAGCGGATTGAGCAGGGTCATGACAAACGCCGCGAAAAAGAGAGCGGCATAAGCCAGATTGCGCCGCCCCAGCCAGCGGCTGGTGAACAAAAAGAGCGACCCCATGATGGCCGCCCGCACCACGGAAGCGTCGGCTCCGACCAGGATGGTGTACAAAACCACACCGATGACGGCGACGAGAACGGCCGTTTTGCGCGGCAAAATCGGGTCCACCAGGCTTACCAGAATGGCGATGAGAATGGCAATGTTAAAACCGGAAATGGCAATGATGTGCGTCAGGCCCGTGGTGCGAAAATCTTCAGCCAGGTCGGGGGGAATGCCGTTGTCGTTGCCCAGCAAGATGCCGCTTAACAGCGCCGCTTCCGGGTCGGGGATGAGCTGGTTGATGGCATCCTGAGCTTTTTGCTTGATGGCAAAAACGGCGTGCAGTAGCGGATTGCCTTGCCCTTCGGCCAGGATGCTCACCTGGGCCTGGGGCATGGTGCTGTGAACGCCCTGCCGCGCCAGGTAATCTTTGTAGCTGAAGTCGGCGTCTTCGGGCGGGGTTTGTAAACGGCCGTTTACCGTCACCTGCGCCCCATATGGGATCACCGGAAACCGGTTGGCGCGCACCAACACATCACCCGCCACCACCTGCGAAGCGCCATCGGCAAAGGTGATGCGTTCCGCAGCCACCCGCAAATTGACGTACCGGTCACGCACGTCGGGTTCTTTCACAACCGTTCCCTGTAGACCCACTTCTGCCGCCAAATCGTTGTAGTAGGCTACGTGGCTTTCATCAATATGCGGTTGGGCCAGGGCATACCGCGCCGCGCCAAAACACAAAACAGCGCAGCAGACCAGCAGCAAGCCTACCGGTCTATGCCGGCGTAGGGGAACGGCCGTCAAAAACAGCAACACGCCGCCCACAAACCAGGAGATTGGTTGAACGGTAAACAGCGAGGCCAGCCAGATTCCGACCAGCCAGCTTATGCCCAGATAAACAACAGACATATCAGCTTCGTGATAAAGTTGAGATTGTGTTAAGGCTTTGTTACAATTGGCACTTGGCAGCTACGCGAAACCGTCAAGATACCCAACATAACTGACAACGGCTATAATATCATACTTTTGTAAGAACAGATATTTTAGAGGATATTCGGGAAAAACTTGAGCAGATGCTCAAGCCGCCTACTCCTCTGGTGATGCGCGAGATAAGGAAGGGTCATAATTCCGTGATGTCTCCGGTACGCATCTTGAAGAGCCAGGCTTTTTTCCCAGAGCCGCAGGCCGCCAAACAATGTCTGTGAAGCCCTCTACCCTTAGGGGACTGGAATAAGAAAGGCAATTCATGGTTGAATTTGATCCAACACTTTACCGCATTCTCGTTATAGACGATGATACGCTTGTGCTGGAAATGATCGAAGAGGCTCTCAGTAGAGGCGGCTTTCAGGTTGCGGCCGTTTCGTCGGCCGAAGACGCTCTGGATTGGATGAAGCGGTATGGCATGCCCCATCTGGCCGTTGTAGACATCAACATGCCTTTTGGTATGGATGGCCTGGAGTTTTGCGAAACGGTCCACACGTTTAGCGACCTGCCAATTATGATGTTGACAGCGATTGAGGATGAAGAGACGATCACCCAGGCCATTGAGAAGTGCGCCGAGGATTATCTGACCAAACCATTTTTGCCCGGTGAACTGATTGCCCGGGCGCGGCGCGTCTTGCGGCGCATTGGTCAGTTCTCTTTCCCTTTGGAGTCATTAACGCGGGTTGATTCTCGCCTGGCTATTGACCTGACCGGCTGCCAGGTGATTGTTGACGGCCGTCCGGTGACGCTGACGCCGACAGAAACCAAGCTGCTTTACATTCTCTTGCGCTCAGCCGGAAAGGCGGTGAACAGCAGTTATTTGCTGCGACGGCTTTGGCCCGAAGAAAGTGATCATGATGAGCGGCTGCGCGTCTACATCCATCGGCTACGCAATAAAATTGAACTAGACCCTACAAATCCACACTATATTCGCTCACAGCGGGGAATTGGCTACCTGTTTTGGCGGGGTGACGGGGCTTGATTGTTCTTCAATAGCCGATACTCATGATTGGCGCCACAACCTGCCGAGGCTATTACGACTATCCATGGAAAACTTAGAGCAACAAACCTTAATCCTCGTCGTAGACGACAACCAATATACGCAGCGGATCGTCCAATTTGCCCTGGAAAATGCCGAATTTAAGGCAATCACTGCCTCATCGGGTGAAGAGGCGCTGAAAATATTGCAGGCGCAGGGTTTGCCGCACCTGGCGATAGTAGACATTCACATGCCGCCCGGCATCAGTGGGTTTGAATTTTGCCACACGATTCACCAGTTTAGCGATTTGCCGGTGATTATGCTGACGGCCGTCAACGAAGAAGAAACCGTCATTGAGGGGCTGGAAAAATACGCCGAAGATTACATCATCAAACCGTTTAACCCCGGCGAATTGGTCGCCCGCGTCCGGCGCGTTCTCACCCGGTTGGGAGGGCAGTCTTTTCATCTGGAAGCCCTGACCCGCGTGGACGAGCGCCTCACCATTGATTTTCCTCAGCGCCGGGCGCTGATTTTTGGCGCGCCCACCGCACTGACGCCCACGGAAACCAAACTGCTGTATATTCTCATGCGGCAGGCCGGCCAGACCGTAACCACAGAATATATTTTGCGCCGCCTGTGGCCGTTGGAACCGGCCTACGAGGATCGACTGCACGTCCACATGCACCGCCTGCGCCGCAAAATCGAAGATGCAGCCGACAAATCTCGCCCGCGTTATATTGTGTCGGAGCGTGGGACGGGGTATACATTTCACGGCCGTGTGGCCCAGGTCGGCAGCGCCTGAGCAAGAAGGGGGACGTTCCAGTCACTACCGATTGGGGCGCTGCTTACCGCTTTGTTTGGTCTTATGAACCCAATGTGCCAACTAGAAGACATCCATCAAGCGTTGCGTTTAGAAGAATTTGATGTGATAGCAGCCCAGGTGCGCATGGCCCCATTTGGCGGCGCCGGGCGACGTCCACCGGACAACCTGGCGCAGGTTCGTATTGGCGCTGTGCTGCTTTTGTTGTATTGCCGGGAGGAAGAGTTGTATCTGGTATTGACCCGGCGACGCGATGATCTGTCTTCACATGCGGGGCAAATTTCGTTCCCAGGCGGGCGTCAGGAGGCGAAAGAGACGTTGCTGGCGGCCGCTTTGCGGGAGACAGAAGAAGAAATTGGCATAGCGGGCACGGCCGTTACCCTTTTAGGCCAACTCACGCCCATCTATATTCCCCCTTCTGGGTTTATGGTCCATCCTTTTATTGGCTGGTACACATTGGCGCAGCGCCCAGAATTCCAACCGGCGCTAACCGAAGTGGCCGAAATTATCGAGGTTCCCCTGCGCGAGTTATTGGATCCGGCTGCGGCCGTTGAAGAACCCTGGGATTTCCACGGCAGCCAGGTGATGGTGCCTTACTTCGCCTTACAAGGGCATAAAGTGTGGGGCGCTACCGCCATTATGCTGAACGAATTTGTCGAACGACTGCGCCGGGTACACCAGAACGGCGCGGTGGCGTAGTGTGTCAGGCGGTGGCCGCCACCGGCTCACGATAGATGGGCAGCCGCACCAAAAACGCAGTCCCCTGGCCCACCTGGCTGTGGGCGCGAATGGTTCCCTGGTGGGCCTCCACCAGTTCGCGCACAATAGCCAGCCCCAACCCAGACCCACGACGGCCGTTCTCCCGCGCCCGTGACTTATCCACCTGATAAAAGCGCTCAAAAATACGCGGCAAATCTTCGGCGGCAATGCCGGAACCGGTGTCTTGCACCAGCACTTGCACGGCCGTTTCCCCATGAGGCGTCAGGCTGACGTGTACCCGCCCGCCCGGCGGCGTATGGGTTAAGGCGTTGTCTACCAGATTGGTAAAGAGCTGCATCAAGCGATCATAATCGCCCCAAATGGGCGGGGTGGGTTGCAAATCATCTGTCAGGTAAGTTCCCTGTTCCTGAGCGCGCCAGGCCAGGTTGTCTTGCACTTCCGCCAGCACTTGCTGCAAATCCACCGCTTCATAGGCCAGTTTTAACTGGCCGGATTCGATGCGCGCCAGGTCTAGCAACTGATTGACCATGCGCTGCATCCGTTCCGTTTCGTTGTGGATGATGGTTGCGGCCTGGTGGCGCTCGGCGTCGGTAACGGCCGTGCCATCCAACAGCGATTGGCTCCAGCCGCGAATGGCCGTCAGCGGCGTCTTGAGATCGTGCGAGACGTTGCTCACAAAGTCGCGTTGGGCCTGCTGCGACATCTTCACCTGGCTGGACATGCTGTTGAAGCTGGCGGCCAACCGCTGCACTTCGTCGGGGCCGCGCAGGGGCAACTGCTGGTCATAATCGCCGTGGGTAATGCCTTCGGCGGCGGAGGCCATGGTGCGTAACGGCCGTGTCACCCAATTGGTAA
>CALFEW010000047.1 GCA_937958365.1 uncultured Chloroflexota bacterium
AAGCATCTGGCTTTTGTGATTGAGGATTATGCGCGTGACCATGTGGCGGCCGGTAACTGGCCGCCGGAAGGGGCGCGGGAAAGATCAAAACAGGAGGTTGATAAGCTGTTGCCACAGGGGTTGGCAACGCCGGGGCACTATCTATTTTCCGTTTACGACGAAGCGCTGAGCCAAAATGTCGGCTTGCTCTGGTTTGAGTATGATGAACGGCGTTCGCCGCCCTCGGCGTTTATCTATGACTTTCTCATTGATGAGGCTTACCGGCGGCAGGGATACGGCCGTCTGGCTTTGCTGGCCCTGGAAGATAAGGCGATGGAGATGGGTATTGGCAAAATTGGCCTGCACGTCTTCGGCCATAATCATGCGGCCCGCGCTTTGTATGAACAGTTGGGCTACGAAGTGACTGACCTCCGGATGTCCAAGATGGTGGAGGGGGTGTAAAGGGTATTGTGACGCATGAAAAGTGATAAGCCGATTGGCATTGTGGCCGGGGTGGGGCCGTTTGCCGGGCTGGATTTGCTGGGCAAGATTCTGGCGGAAACGCCTGCGGGCAAAGACCAGGACCATCTGCCTATCTACAGTTTGTCGCAGCCGGGCGAGATTGTAGACCGCACGGAATATCTGTTGGGGATTGTGGCCGAGAATCCGGCGTATGCCCTGGCGCGCCAATTGCAGAAGTTGGCGGCGATGGGGGCGCAGGTGGCCGGAATCCCCTGCAATACGGCGCACGCGCCGCCCATTTTTGACGTGATAGAGGCGGAATTGCAGGCCGCCAACTGCCCGATTCACCTGCTGCATATGATCCGCGAGGTGGGGCGGTATGTGCGGGAGCATTACCCGGACGTGCAGCGGGTGGGCATTTTGTCCACGACGGGTACGTACCGGGCGCGGGTTTACCCGGACGTGTTGGGGTCGGTTGGGTTGACGGCCGTTACGCCTGACGAAGCGATGCAAGTAGAACAAATCCACCCGGCCATTTACGACCCGGTTTATGGCATTAAAGCCACCGGCGCACCAACAGCCCAGGCGCGGGCGCAGTTGGCGGCGGCGGCGCTGGCGCTGCGGCAACAGGGCGCGCAGGCCCTTGTCCTGGGTTGCACGGAGATTCCGCTGGCGATTCAGGAAAGCCATTTGCACGACATGGTGACGATTGACCCGACGCGCATTTTGGCGCGGGCGCTGATTCGGGAAGCGAGAAGAATTTCGGATTTCGGATTTGGGATTTCGGATAAGAGTCTTCCTCCGACATCCGAAATCAAAAATCCGAAATAGTCTGGAGGTTGGATGCCGCGAATACGTGAACTGGGAATTTATGACGGCCGTTTGCCCACCGGCCCTTTGAACGCGATTACCGACGTGGCTGGGGTGGCGGTGGGGCACTTTACGCTGATTGAGGGCGAAGGCGCCTGGACGGGGCATGGTCCATTCCGCACGGGCGTGACGGTGATTGTGCCGCATCAGGGGAACTTGTATGAGGCGAAGGTTCCGGCAGCTGTACACACTATCAACGGCTTTGGCAAGGTGATTGGCTTTGAGCAGGTGCGGGAATTGGGCAACCTGGAGACGCCGATTGCCCTGACCGGCACGTTGAACGGGCCGCGTGTGGCCGATGCCCTGATCAGCCTGATGATTGAGCAGAATCCGCATATTGGCCTGGGTTTTGCGGCGACGGGGCGCAAGGGCTACGCCAGTGTGAATCCGGTGGTGGGCGAGACGAGCGATGGCTTTTTGAGTGATATGCAGGCGCGGCCAATTGGCGAAACGGCCGTGCGCGCCGCGTTAGCCACCGCTTCCACCGGGGCAGTGGCCGAAGGTGTGGTGGGAGCGGGCACGGGCACAAGTTGTTACGGCTGGAAGGGCGGGATTGGCACGGCCAGCCGCCGCCTGCCGTCGGCGCAGGGCGGTTTTACGATTGGGGCGCTGGTGCAAAGCAACTTTGGCAGCCCGGAAGAGTTGACGATTGCCGGGGTGAACGTGGGGGCGAAGTTGCGACCGGAGATGGTGGGGTCAGGCAACGACGGTTCCATCATGATTGTCCTGGCGACGGATGCGCCGATGGATGGGCGGCAGTTGGGACGGTTGTGTCGCCGGGCGGCGTTTGGGCTGGCGCGGACGGGGTCTACATGCCAGGGCGGGAGCGGGGATTTTGTGATTGCGTTTAGCACGGCGTATCGGATTGGTGATAGGCCGGAGGTGTTGGTGGGGGAACGGCCGTTTCTCTTTGAGCAGCCCATCATGAGCGCCCTATCCCTGGCGGTGATTGAATCGGTGGAGGAAGCCATCTACAACAGCCTGCTGATGGCCCACACTGTGGTAGGCCGCGACGGGAATACGCGCTACGGCCTGCCCGCCCAGGCAGTGGTGGAAGCGATTGGCTATAAGCTAACAACTAACAACTAACAACTCGCCTCTTTGTAATGGTTTGGTAAGGGCTGGTGGGGCAGTCTTGAAATGTGGGGCAACGTATATTATAGTCCTCTGGAGTATCTTGTAACGAGAGGAGTATGATTTATCATGCCGATGTATAGTTTTGTCTGCCATGAGTGTGGACAGCCGTTTGATAAGAAATTACGCATGTCGCAGTCTGGAGATGTGCAGGAATGCCCGGCGTGTGGCAGTAACAATACGCGCAAATCTATTGGCGCGGTGGCCGTGGGCGGCGTGATGCGCAGCAGCGTGCCGTTGAGTGTACGGCCGTCGAACAGCCCCTTCTCTTGAGCGGGCGGATGTTAGACCGGCAGTTGGCCGGTAAGAATTTGTTGAATTTGTTGACAAGGATAAAAAGCGAATGGCACATCGTAAAACAGCGACATTGCGTTGGACGGGCGACGATTGGAATTTTGAGACGACGCTAGGGTCGGGGTATCAGGTGTTGTTTAAAGCGCCGCAGGCGGACGTGGATGGCGGCAGCCCGATGGAGTTTATGCTGGCGGGGGTGGCGGGCTGCACGGCCGTTGACGTGGTTTCTATGTTGAAGAAGATGCGGCAGGACGTGCAGGATGTGACGGTGTTTATTGATGGCGACCGGGCCGAGGATTACCCGATGGTGTATACGGACGTGAAGATTGTTTACACCATCAAGGGGAAGGGCGTGGAGGCAACGGCCGTGGAGAAAGCC
>CALFEW010000048.1 GCA_937958365.1 uncultured Chloroflexota bacterium
TAATTTATAAAGGACAACTTTCGCTTTTTGAACCATGCCCAGATTTTTAATCTGTGTCATCTGTGGACAACCTTTTGGGTGCTGGCTTGACCAGATTAGGATGAAACCATGACTGAAGACACTTTTGAACTGACGAAAACGAATACGCGGGAAGCAACGGCCGTTTCCCCCTGGCAACAACTCAAAGACAAATTCCCCACGCAGCAGGTCGAAGTGGTGTTCACCATCATCACTTTCGTCGCCATGATGGGTGGATTGGCGGCGGAATGGCTGGACGCGCCGCAAGTCGTGTCCACCAGCCTCTACGCCATCGCCTACTTCACCGGCGGCAGCTTTGGCCTGGCCGCCGGGCTGCAATCGCTGCGCGAACTGACCATAGACGTAGATTTGCTGATGGTGCTGGCGGCCATCGGCGCGGCGCTGGTCGGCGCGCCGTTCGAGGGGGCGATGCTGCTCTTCCTCTTCTCGCTGTCCAACGTGCTGCAAACCTATGCGCTGGATCGCACGCGCAACGCCATCCGCGCCCTCATGGCCCTGCGCCCGGCGGAGGCTACGGTGCGGCGCGATGGCGCGATGGTGACGCTGCCCATCGAAGAAGTCCGGGTGGGCGATTTGATGATTGTCAAACCGGGCGAACGGCTGGCGCTAGACGGCCGTATCACCGAAGGGCGCAGCAGTCTCGACCAGGCAGCCATCACCGGCGAATCCATCCCCGTCGCCAAAGAGCCAGGCGACACGGTGCTGGCCGGCAGCATCAACCAGCGCGGCGGGCTGGAAGTGGCCGTGACGCGGCTGGCGCAGGATACCACCCTGGCGAAACTCATCAAAATGGTCGAGGAGGCCCAGGGGCAAAAGGCACAGACGCAGCGTTTCATCGAAAAAGCGGAGCAATATTATGCGCTGGGGGTAATTGTGATGACGGCCGTAGCCATCATGCTGCCCCTCTTCCTGCTCAACGAGCCGTTTAACGAAACCTTCTACCGGGCGATGACGCTCATGGTCGCCGCGTCGCCGTGCGCCATCGTCATCAGCACGCCGGCGACGGTGTTGTCGGCCATTGGCAATGGGGCGCGGCGCGGCGTGTTGTTCAAGGGTGGCGTCTACGTGGAGCGGGCCGCCGACATTAAGGTGCTGGCCTTCGACAAGACCGGCACACTGACCGAAGGCAAACCGCGCGTCACCGATGTGGCCGTGTGCGACCAATGCTGGCCCGGTGGCGAGAATGATTTACTGCGACTGGTGGCGTCCGTCGAGAGCAAATCGGAACATCCGCTGGCCCAGGCTATCGTCGCTGCGGCGCAAGGGCGCGGGCTGGCGCTGTCCGACGTGACCGATTTTCATTCGGAAACCGGGTTGGGCGTGCTGGCAACCGTCGAGGGGCGGCAGGTGGCGGTGGGCAATTTGCGTTATTTTGCCAATTGGGAGATAGATGGGCTGGAAACGGCCGTGGACGCCCTAAACCGCTTCCAGGACGAAGGCAAAACCACCGTCCTGGCCGCCGACGTGACCGAAACAACTCATCGCGCCCACATCCTCGGCGTGTTAGCCATAGCCGACGTACTGCGCCCCAACGTGGCGGAAACCATTCGCCGCATCAAGGCCGCCGGGGTCGAGCGCGTCGTCATGCTCACCGGCGACAACGAGCGGGTGGCGGCGGCCATCGCCCGCCAATCCGGCGTAGACGCCTACCACGCCGAACTGCTGCCGCAAGACAAAATGCGCCTGCTGCACGAACTTACAGAAACGTATGGCCCGGTCGCCATGGTCGGCGACGGGGTCAACGACGCCCCGGCGCTGGCGGCCGCCGACATCGGCATCGCCATGGGCGCGGCCGGCACCGACGTGGCCCTGGAAACGGCCGACATCGTGCTGATGAGCGACGACCTGGGCAAAATCCCTTACGTCATCGGCCTCAGCCGCCAGACGCGCCAGACGCTGGTGCAAAATCTGGTCTTTGCCATCGGCATGATTCTGATCCTCATTGCCTCGGTTCTGGGCTTTGGGCTGGCTTTGCCGCTCAGCGTGATTGGGCACGAGGGCAGTACGGTGTTGGTATCGCTGAATGGGCTGCGGTTGTTGGGGTATAAGGGGGAGTAACGGGTTTTATACTTCACCCGCGGCACGCATGTAAAGTTATGTGAAGTAACACAGTGGTTTCAAACAGGAAACGGCCGTCTCATGCCGCAGCAAAATGGTGTATGATGGGGTCTAGAGGAGTCTGCCATGAAAAGCGACACCGATGTCCCACTGGGTTATATTTTTCATCGAGGGCGTAGTCATTTTGGTTACGATCAGTTTGACGTCTTTCTGACCAGCAAGCCATCAGAGCAGCATTTTGACCCAGATGAAGTTCGTGTAACTGCCGGGACTGTCCGTGGGGCATACCCTATAGAAATTGTTCATCCCTGGCAGCAAGCTCCAGACTACCCGGTGTGCGCCGGTCGCATCGTCGTGGCTGACCGGTTCCATAAGCGCGTCGAAGTATTTACGTTAGGTGGTCAGGTAACGATCAACACTGAGAGGGAATATACAGAATGTATCTTCACGTCCCCCGCGCCTTTTTTAGACATGACCACCGGCCATTCCGTGGCGACGCTGCTGGCCAACGAAATCGAAATTTTGTTGGCGCAGCGTCGGGCCGCGCACAATTTTCACTTCCCCAACGAATTCGACACCCTTTTGCTGAAAGCAGACCCGCTAATTTTTTATGCCTGCTGCCTGGAAACAATTCGCGAGAAGTTTGCCCACCTCCCTTACTATCATGATCCGGTCGTGCAACATTTGAAGCATCAGCTTCATTTGGAAATTGACCGTTTGCAGCAAGAAGAGCAGTGGCCGCAAACTCTCCCTGAACTCAACAGCCTGATTTAGGCGATAATTCCTATGGTTTGTGTAATATCACGATTTGGTTGGAAGCACTGTCATTCTGACGAGTCTTCGAGGAAGAATCCCCTTGCTGCCGGCAAATAGGGATTCTTCGCTCCGAAGACTTCGCTCAGACTTTGTCCTGAGCAACGCCGAAGGAATGACTTCTACCAAATCGTGACCACTACAGGTTCCTGTAGTTTGATAGACGAAACGGCCGTTTCCCCACCCACGCTAATAAATTGGTGAGCAAAGCCTGTCACAAAGCGCGTCGGGATGGTGTTTAATGGGTGAAAGATTTAATATCAATGGTAGATGTCACCTGACACACGCCTGTAAAATGATACCTGACAGGCGCTCTAAAAGGAGTCACACATGAAAAACAAGAAATTAGTCATTGGGGCCATCGTTCTTTTGCTGTTAGCCAGCCTGGGTTTGGCCGCCTTCGCCTTACAGCCCACGGCCGAAGATTTGCTGATACAGGCCATGGAAACCATGCAAACCGTCACCGACGGCCATACCGTCGCCACGTTCACGGTAAACACACCGGAGATGAACGCCAGCGGCACGGTGGAGATGTGGGGCCAACTGGAAGCGGGACCCAACGGTGAACCGGCCTTCCGCGCCGAAGTGCTGGACGCGACGGAAAGCGACATGGTGGGATTAACGGCCGTTACCGACGGCTACAATTTCTGGCTCTGGGATCCGCAAGAAAATAAAGTCCTGGTCGGCAACGCCGACGAAGCAGCAGCCATCATCGCCGAGCAAATGGCCGGTAAAGAATTCGAGGTTGATCCTGACTACAATCCCGAAGAGATGGACCACCCGGAAACCCCCGAAGAAGCCGTTGCTAAACTGCTGGAATACTTCACCGCCGAGCGTATTACCGACGTGCAAATCGGTGAAACCAATGCTCACGGCCTGCGCCTGATCCCCATCCCGGAGCAAATGCCCGATGAGGTTCGCGCCGCCGGTGGTTTCCTGAAAGTTTACGTGCGACCCGAAGACGGCGCGCCGCTTTCTGTGGAATACGCCGAAGGCGCCATGGGTTCCGGCAGCGCCACCGCTACTTTGTTGGAGCTGAACCAGGGCGTTGACGAGTCTCTCTTTACCTTTGCTATTCCCGAAGGCGCGGAAATTGTTCACCTGGAAGACCTGAAGCCTGAAGAACTGACGGCCGCAGAAACCGCCGACCTGGACGCGCTATCCCCGGCCGTTTTGCCTGCCGACGCCGCGTTTGTTAGCGCGACGGAAATGCGCGGGGCGATTGTGCAGCGCTACTCGCGCACCGATGGCGGCTTTACCGTGGCCCAGGGACCGGCAACGGCCGTGCCCGACCGTGAAGAAACCGGCGAAGCCGTGACCGTGCGCGGCGTGGAAGGCATGCTCTACAGCGACGAATCCGGCGCGCAAAACCTGCTCACCTGGACAGAAGGTGACGTTACCTTCTGGATTGGCGGCGACCTGACCTCGGCCGAAGCGTTGGCCCTCGCAGAATCGCTGGAATAACACCCCGGCTAAGATCAAAAAGTAAAGATTGAAGATGGATGATGGAAGTCTGACGACAATCATCCATCTTCAATCTTTTTTTATGCTATGGACAATACAATCCGCATTTCAAATCTGGAGCGCCATTTTCAGCGCGGCGAGATGGATGTTCAGGCGCTGCGTGGCATTGACCTGACCATTGCGCCGGGTGAATTTGTGGCGCTGGTCGGGCCGTCCGGCTCCGGCAAATCTACGCTGCTCAACCTGTTGGGCGGACTGGACCGGCCGTCGTCTGGCGAGCTGTGGGTGGCCGGTCTGCCTCTGCACAACGCCGATGGCAAAGCGCGCACGGCGCACCGCCGCCATCATGTCGGTTTCATTTTTCAGAGTTTCAACTTGCTGCCCCGGCTTACGGCCGTTGAAAACGTCGCCATCCCGCTCACCCTGGCCGGTATCAACCCGGCCGAACGGGCCGCCCGCGCCGCCGAAATGCTGCAAAAAGTGGGTTTGGGCCACCGACTGGACCATTACCCCACGGAACTATCGGGCGGCGAGCAGCAGCGCACGGCCGTAGCCCGCGCCCTCATCCACAACCCCTCGCTCATCCTGGCCGACGAACCCACAGGCAATCTCGATTCGGCCACCGGCGCAGAAGTCATGGGCCTGCTGCAAGCGCTCAACAAAGAACAGGGCATCACGCTCATCGTCGTCACCCACGACGCCGACGTAGCCGCCTACGCCGACCGGGTGGTCCATCTGAAGGACGGGCAGGTGGCGAAATTAACAGTGAACAGAGAACAGTTAACAGTGAACGGTGAACAGCCACCCGCTGCGGGCAACCCGCCACCCGCTCCCAACACCCAATCCCGCATCTCCTTTACCGACATTGCCCGTTCCGCCTTTCGCAATTTGGGGCGGCGGCCGGTGCGTAACATGCTTACGGCGGGCGGCGTGTTGATTGGCATCATCACCCTGGTGGCGATGGTTTCGTTTGGCGTGGGCGTGCAGCGCGAAGTGCAGCGCAATTTTGAGACGGTGGGCCTGGAGAACATTTTTGTCAGCCCCACATTCGATGAAGCGGCGCTGGACAGCTTTGATCCCTTTGCCCCGCCGGAGCCTGAGCAGGCGTTGACCCCGGCGATAGTCGAAAAGCTGCGGGCCATACCGGGGGTAACGGCCGTTTCCCCCCAATTACAAATGCCCAATGGCGTAGACCTGACCCTGACGCTGCAAGACCAGTCGTTGCCGGTACGTGTCTCGTCCGACATGGGCGAGCGGAGCTTCCAATTCGGCGGCGCCGGTGAACCGCTGGCCGGCGAAATCTTTGGCGATGGCGAAAACGCCGGCCTGGTACTCACCTCCGGTCTGGCCGACCGGTTGCTGACCGACGGCCGGGAATACGCCGATCTGGTAGGGCAGCCGGTGCTGCTCACGGCCAAACTGCCGCGCGGCGAAGCGCAAGATTTCCCCACCACGGTTGTGGGCGTGCGCGACAGCTTTAGCAGCCGCACGATTGACCTGGGTCTGGGTGAGA
>CALFEW010000049.1 GCA_937958365.1 uncultured Chloroflexota bacterium
GGTCGTCAGGGCGGCTGGCTGCTCATTGCTCTGAGCCTGCACGGTAAAAGCCGCGGCAATCAGCAAAACCAAAATAAAGAGACCTGGCCAATATTTTTTCATGGGGAATACCTTCCTTTTATTTGGGTTGCGGCTGCCGCCGACAGACGCCAGGCGATAAAGTCATCCAGGTCGCCCAGCGAGGTGAAGTAAAGTTTTTGCCCGGAAGGAACCTGTTCCACCGAGCCGCGCCAGGCCCTGTCGCGTCCTTCTTCGACAAGCCAGATGCGCACGATAAAAAGAAACTGGGAATGAGTTGTGATTTCGTCCATAGCCCTTTCCGGCATTGTATGGAGGGGGCGTCCAAAAAACGTCCAAAGAGTAGAGACTGGAGATTAGAGATTGGAGATTGGCAAGAAAAAAGCCTGACTTCTCTGTAGAAGTCAGGCTTTTTACCCCCTATCAACTACCAACCATCCACTACCAACTGTTCTTCGGCCACTCATCGCGTTCATAGGCGGCGGCGATGTGGTGGTTGTGGTGGATTTGGACAAATGCCTGGCGCGATTCGGCGTCGGGGATGGCGTCCAGGTCGTGTTGGAAGGCGGCGTAAGCCTGGGCCAGCAGGGTAGCGGCCTGTTCTGGCTGGTTGGCGGCGCGGTGAATTTGCACGGCCGTCCACAAAAAGCGATGTACATTATCGTCAGACCCGGCCACGCGGGGATATAGGGCCAGGACTTCGGCCGTGGTTGCCAGCGCTGCGGGCAAATCGCTCGCCCGCCAGTGGGTTAGCGCCAGATCGTTCAACACACTGGCCCGTTCGGCAAACAGCGCCGGGTCGCTCAGCAACGCCAGTGCCTCCGCCAGGTGCGCGAAAGCGTCTGCCAGGCGGCCCAACTCCCGCTCCGCCTCGCCTAGATTTTGCTGCGCCACCCCCTCCAGGTGACGATTCTTGACCTGGCGGGCATAATCCAGCGCTTTGCGCGCATAGGCCGCTTCGGCGGCAAAATCGGCCTGAAACGAGGCCGCGCAGGCCAGATTGATGTATTCATTGGCCGCGCCGTCCAGGTCATCCAACCTTTCTTCAATCGCCAACGCCTGCTGGTAATAGCTGCGTGCGGCGGCATAATGCCCCAGCGAAACAGCCACATGCCCCAACGTTTGCCGCGTCAGGGCTTCGCCTTTGGCGTGCTGCATGGCCTGGTACAGCGCCAACGCCGCTTCGAGATGCTGCTGCGCCTCCGTAATGCGAATCTGTCGCTGGTAGGCCACGCCCAGCAGCCGGTGGGCCGCCGCCTGCCAGAAATGAACCCCACTGCGTTCGGCCATCACCCGCAGCTGGGCGGCATAGTCCAGGCAGCGCGGCAAATCCAGGGCTATCACGCCATTGGCGGCCATGCTCCATAGAGTGTACATGAGCTGATAGGTGGGCTGCTCCGGCGGGCACAGGGTCAGCGCCCGCTGCGTCCACGCTTCCGCTTCGGCGCTCTGGCGGTTGATAATAAATATTTCGGCCAGGTGGCAGCAGCAGCTTACCTGCCCGTCCACGTGCTGCGCCTGTTGGTAGAGGCCCAGGGCTTCTTGCAGGTGGGTAACGGCCGTTTCATACTCATCGGTTATTTTCAGAAATTGCCCGGTGGTGAACGTGGCCTCGGCCTGCCAGAAGGGCGCACCGTGCGCCAAGGCGGCGCGTCTGAAGCTCTCGTTGTGAACCTGAAACCGGGCGGTATCTTGGATGCTGCTATCGTACTGAATCTGGCGTCGCCAGTAAACGCAGGTCAGTTCCGGGCTTTCCAGGGCGGGTAGAAGCTGGGCCATCTGCTGCAAATCGGCCAACTGCGGTTCACGCCGACCGCGCTGGTGGTGAATGCCTTCACGCAGGGCCAGCAGATCGAAGCGCAAGCGCGGCGCAATTGGCGCACCGGCGGTCAGTTCCAGCGCCCGACTCAGGGCCGCCAACGCTTCAGTGTCGGCGTAAACGGCCGTATGCCCTTCCGCCGCTGCCAGATAATGGGGAATAGCGCGGCCGGCATCGCCGCCAGAATCATAATGATAGGCCAATGTAGCGGCCAACTCTTGGGCCTGTTCGGGATAGAGGCTTTCCAGCACTTCGGCCGTGCGGCGGTGGCGCATTTTGCGTTTGGCGGCCGGTATCCCGACGTAGAGGGTGGATTGAATGAGGTGATGGGCGAAATGGTAATCACGGCCGTGTGCCGCATCACAGGTAAGCTGGCGGTCGAGCAGTTCGTCCAGTGCGTCCAGGGCCTGGCATTCGCCCCAACTGCCCACCTCGCGCACCGCATCAGGGTCGAAATGGGGGCCGAAGATGGCGGCTACATCGGCGTAAGCGCGGGCCGCGGGGGAAAGCGTAGCCAGCCGTCGCTCGATGACGGCGTGGATGCTGGCCGGTAGGGGCGTTGTGGCGATGGCCGTTTGGCCGGTTTCCTGCCATTGGCGCAGCAGCAGGTTCAGGAAGAGCGAGTTGCCTTCGCTGGCGGCGTGGAGGGATTCGGCGAGTTCGGGAGCGGGGGTTGGGAGTTGAGCCAGGAGGGCGGCAACGGCCGTGATCCCCAATCGCCGCAATGGCTGCATCGCCACCAGTTTCTCCGCCTGCAAGCGGCGGCGCATCACCTGGAGGGGATGGGTGCGTGGCGCTTCCTCCTCGCGGTACGTGCCCACGATGAGGATGGGCTGCTGCGCCAATCGCCGCGCCATAAATTCCACCAGCGCCAGCGTGGATTCGCCTGCCCAATGCAAATCTTCCAGAATCAGCAGCAGCGGGCGCGGTTCACTCAACCTTTGCAGGCAGCCGGCCACGGCGTCAAACAGGCGCACCCGCTCCTGGTCCGGTTTGATGGGCGGCAATGTGGGCAGCGCGCGGCGCGTTCGCAAGTCGGGCAGCAATGAAGCTAACACGGCCAGCCGCACAGGCTCGTCTTCCAGGCTGGCGAGCAGGGGCACGGCCGTTTGCAGCGCCTCGACGACCGCCTGGTAGGAAAT
The DNA here is from genome assembly GCA_937958365.1 of uncultured Chloroflexota bacterium. Taxonomy (GTDB): domain Bacteria; phylum Chloroflexota; class Anaerolineae; order Promineifilales; family Promineifilaceae; genus Leptovillus. The sequence continues at coordinate 2,980 of CALFEW010000049.1, forward strand.
GGACTTGTGCTGAGCGCTGCCGCCGTACAGCACCCGCGCCCCCTGGCTTTCGGCCAGCAGCGCCAGTTCACGGACCAGGCGCGTTTTGCCCACGCCCGCTTCGCCGCTGACCAGCAGCAGCCCGCCACGGCCGTGGGCGGCGCGCTGCCAGTGGGCGGTCAGTCGGGCCATGTCGCTGTCTCGGCCAACAAAGGGCAGCAAGGCGGTCGGTTGGCTAAACGTCTCTGTGGGCGCTTCTACCGGTTGGCTGCCTGGTAAACGGCCGTGACGCAGCACAAGTTCATACAGGGCCTGTGTTTCCGGCATCGGCGCGACGCCCATTTCCTGCCGAAGATGACCGGCAAAGCGTTTATACTCGGCCAGAGCGCCGGCGCGGTCGCCGGCTTCGTATTGCAGGGCAATAAGCTGGCGCACCGCATCTTCGCGGAAGGGATCGTGGGTGAGAAGCTGCCGGGCGTAACCGCCCGCTTCGCTGTAGCGGCCTTCGGCCCGTCGCTGCACGATCAGGCGGGTTAACGCGGACAGGTAAATGGTTTGCAGGCGGTAACGCTCGTGAAATATCCAGTCGTCGTACAGGGTGTCGAATAAATCGGCCGGGTAGAGGGTGACGGCGCTGTCCAGGGTATCCGGGCAGGCGGACAGTTTTTCAAATTCGGCTACGTCTAACCAGAATTCGCTGGCGGCGTTCCATTGGAGGCTGGATGGGGAGGTAAGCAGCCAGGGTTGGCTGGGGTGGGGGGACGGCAGAATACGACTTAACCAATGCAGGTGGCGGCGCAAGTTGGCGCGGGCGGTTGGCTCCGGGTCATCGGGCCAGAGGGTAAAGGCGATTTGCTGGCGTTCCAGGGCCTGCGTGCGGTGGAGCAACAGGTAGGCCATCAGGGGGAGTGTCTTCGGTGGCGCATTGAGTTTGAGCGGCTGGGAATTGTGTTGCAGGCGTGGCTGACCAAACAGGTGGATAAAAAGCATTGAAGGCCCCCTCTCTCGATGTATGATGAGTGATCATTACATAAGTATAATCCTGTTTGGAGCGGATGTTGTCAGTTTGATGACACTGTTTGCCAGGAATCTTTGCGGCACTCTTCCCGATTGGTTCGCCTTCTGAATTTCAAACTACCCCGTTTTGTGTTTGTTCCGCAGATTGGTTCAACCTTGACGATTGAACCAATCTGAAAACCAGCCAGACGATCTCCTGGTGTTAATTTTCGGCCAGCACCACAATCCGATCTTCGGGGGTAAAGGTAATAGGTTGGGACTTGTCGGGGTTAATTTTTACTCCATAAGAAGCGGCGGCATTATGGGCTTCGGCATTGACACGGTAGCCGATGGCCACGGCCCCCTGCCGCCGGGCGGCTTCGACGACGGTGTAAAAGTTGACCGGTGTTCCTAACTGCACAAAATCGCTGGCGAGCTTGAGGTATAGTTCCGAACCATCGGGATCAAAGAGGTCCTGGAAAACGGCCGTTAACCGCTTGTTTTCCGCCACCTGAGCCAGCATCAGGCTGATCAGCCGATCACTGATGATAAAATCATCCGCCTGGGCGGCTTCCGCCAACTGCCGGTTGCGGGTATCCAGCATTTCACTGACAATGGAAAAAGGGTTGCCATGCGCATCGCTAATTTGTCGCAGATGGAGCAGGGTTACTAACGTAAGGGCATCCGCTTTTTGCACCTCCATCGTGTCCGAGTAACTCAGGACAATGATGTAGTGGTATGTGTGTACTTGCAGGGCATTCAGCACAGCGCGGTCGTTGGTGTCGCCCAATTGGTAGTTGACTGTCTGGTTCTGGCAGGTGGGCAGACGGCCGTTGGCGGTGTTCCAGCCTTCTACTTCAGCCACCACCGTCACGACAGAACCTGGCCCGACATAATTATCCAACTCGGCGATGATGGTGGGGGCGCGTTCATTCCAGCCCAAAATCAGCGTGCGTTCCGGTGTGGGAACGGCCGGGTTGGCTGGCCGGATAGATTGTTCATCTATGCCATAGTCGGTAACGGCCGTCAGGTGTATGGTGTCGTCGTCCTCAGAAATGACAATGACCTGGTCACCTGACGCAAATGGCGTTTCCATAGGGGGATTGAGCTGGATACGGCCGTCCGCATGAAAAATCCCCAACACGGCCGAATCCGCATAAGCCAGCAGCGCCTCCCCAAACGTCTTGCCCGCCAGTTGCGGCTCGTGGTGAAAATAAATCTCATCCCCGCCAAAATCCAACAACTCCGTATAGACAACCGATAGCCCAGACTGGCGACAGGTCTGGGCGGCGATGCGGGCAATCAGGTCGCCGGATAACACCAGTTGGACATCATAACCACCGGCTAACCGGGCCACTTCCAGGTTTTTCTCGTCCTGAATGGCGGCCACGATGTGGTAAGGCTGCGCCGCCTCACGCGAACCGCTGTTCAGAGCCAGAATGGTCTTGATCACATGAATATCCGGGTCATCATCCTCTGGCGACAGGATGATGATGGCGCGGGCGGCCTGGGGGTTCACAATTTCCAGGTCAGCCAGGTCAATCGGGCTGCCGGTGCGGCAGACGATGCGCGTGCGGCCCGTGTTTCCCACCCGTGCCCGAATTTCGTCCTCCATCTCCACCTTGTCCTTTTCGCCCAAGACAGTGATGCAGGCATAACGCTGATTGGCGTTGGCAATCGCCAGTTCCGAAATCACCATAAAAATCTGCGCCGACCAGCCCAAAATGATCGTATGTCCTTCTTCGGCTACAAAAGAACGCCCTTTGCGTAGCTGTTCCAGTTTGCCTTCCAGTCCCGTCGTAAAGATACCGATCAAAATGCTAAAGACGAGGATACCGCCAATGGTGGTGACCAACATCGCCAGCAGAAACGGCCACCGCCCGGTATCGCCACCGACGGCTCCGGCGTCCATCGTGCGCATCAACCCCACCCAC
>CALFEW010000050.1 GCA_937958365.1 uncultured Chloroflexota bacterium
TTCGGCCAGTTCGGCCGGGGATAGGTGGATGTCTACGTATTCTTTAAGCCAGGAAAGTGGTACGAGCATGGTGTTCTCCGTGATTGGTAGCTGGTGGTTGGTGGCAAGTAGCGAGTAGCGGGTAGGGGGTAGGGGTTGTTACCTGCTACTCGCTACTCGCTACTCGCTACCAGCTGCTAGAACTGCTCCAGGAAGCGCAAATCGTTGCCCCAGAAGTAGCGGATGTCGTCAATGCGGTATTTGAGCATGGCGATGCGCTCCGGCCCCATGCCGAAGGCAAAACCGGAGTAAACGGCCGGATCATACCCGCCATTGCGCAGCACCGTGGGGTGAACCATGCCGCAGCCCAAAATTTCGACCCAACCGCTGTATTTGCAGACATTGCAGCCCGCGCCGTCGCACAAAATGCAGGCCACGTCCATCTCCGCGCTGGGTTCAGTGAAGGGGAAGTAGTTGGCGCGGAAGCGCACCGGGCGGTCTTGCCCAAACATGCGCCGGGCAAAGTCGGTCAGCGTCCCTTTCAGGTCGGCCATGCTGATGTTTTTGCCGACGGCCAAGCCTTCCACCTGGTGGAACTGGATTTCGCTGCGGGCGGTGATTTGCTCGTAGCGGTAGCACATGCCGGGCAAAATCACGCGGATTGGCTCCGGGTAGTAATCGTGCATGGCGTGAATCTGGCCGGGGCTGGTGTGGGTGCGCAGGATGACGCCGGGCGTGAGGGTGTGGAAGGTGTCCCACATGTCGCGGGCGGGATGGTGCGGCGGGATGTTGAGCAGCTCGAAGTTGTATTCGTCCGTTTCTACGTCGCGGCTGCGGTAGACCTGGAAGCCCATGTCGCCCCAGATGCGGTAGATTTCGCGCAGGGTTTGGGTGGCGGGGTGCAATCGTCCCTGCCACTGCCGCCGGCCGGGCAAGGTCACATCAAAAGCGGAGGCGGCGATTTGCGCCTGGAGTTCGCTGGCCTTCAGTTCGGCCAGACGCGCTTCGTAGGCTTCTTCGAGCGCCTGTTTGATGGCGTTGATGCGCTGGCCGAAGGCGGGGCGCTCCTCGGCGGGCAGTTGGCCGACCTGCCGGGTGAGCAGGTAGATGCTGCCTTTGCGGCCGAGGGTGTTTTTGTACCAGTCGTCGAGAACGGCCGTTTCCCCCACCGCCGCCATCGCTGCCAAAGATTGGGCATATAGTTCGTCGAGTTGTGCAATCATGGTCTCTTCCTAAAACTAACAATGAACAGTTAACTGTTAACTGTTCATTGTTAACCTGTTAACCTGCTTTCTTCCCAGCCGGGAAGCATATCATAATCCCCATAAAATAAAAAAGACGCGGTGTGGGGCCGCGTCTTTCGGGTCAGATGGTTGCGTTCGCTTTTCTCAGGCGAGAACAACCCCTTTCGCGCGCGCGGCGTGAATGGTGTTGATAAAAAAGAAGAAGCTAAAAAATCGTGCCTGAGTTTGCTCGTTCATTACAGCGGCATGATAGCACCGCGCCTGGAGTGTGTCAAGATTGGAAAAGGTTGCCAAAACAGGGCGGTTTCGGGTAGGCTAACGGCCGTTAACAAGAGGACATGGATGAGTACGGATTTTTTAGAAATGGGACGCGGATATTTAACAGTTTGGGTCCCATTCAATGAAGGAAGAATGCATGAAGAAATTGTGGCTGCTGTGGCTGTTGGGTTTGCTGGGCTGCGTCGGATTGGTAGAAGAACCGGTGGTGGGAAATGGAAACGCACCGGAGGGGGACACGGCCGTTGTCCTTGACGTGATAGACGGCGACACCATAGACGTGGAACTGGCCGGGCAGGAATATCGCCTGCGCTACATTGGCGTGGACACGCCCGAACGGGACGAGCCATATTATGCCGAGGCCACCGAAGCCAACCGGCAGTTGGTGGCCGACCAGTCCGTGATTTTGGTGAAAGATGTGTCCGAGACGGATCCATACGGCCGTCTGCTCCGTTATGTCTATTTGTCTGACGGCACATTTGTCAACGCCGAACTGCTGCGCCAGGGCATGGCCCGGTTGGTCACGTTTCCACCCGACGTGGCCCAACAGGCGTACTTCGGCCAGCTTCAGGCTGATGCCCGCACGGCGAATATGGGGCTGTGGGCGCGCAACGAACTGACCGGTCCCTGCGACTGCGGCAAAAATCGCTACAACTGCGCCGATTTCACCAGCCAGACCGAAGCCCAGGCCTGTTTTGACTTTTGCCTGGACCAGACCGGCGAAGACGTGCATAGGTTGGATGGCGGCGGGGATGGGTTGGTGTGTGAATCATTGCCTGCGGGTGGCGGTTAGCGGCCGGAAGTTACCCGATCAAAATTCGGGCTTCCGGGTATTGCACCAGTTGTTTGGCGGGCTGCTGCCTGAACAGCGCCACGGCAATGGTTAACGCGCCCAACCGGCCCCAAAACATCATCAGGATGATGATGATCTGCCCAAACGTGTTCAGCCGTCCGGTGACGCCGAGCGACAAGCCGCACGTCGCCAGCGCGGAGATAACCTCGAACAGGGTTTCGTTCAACGTCAGGTCATGGGTGAGCAAGATGAGCCAACTGGCGATGAAGACCAGGGCCAGGCTGATGCCGAGAACGGCCGTTGCCCGCCTCACCGTCTCGTTGGCAATGGTGCGCCGCCGGAACTGCACCGCTGGCAGCCCTCTGGCCGAACTCCACAAAACCAGAGCCAGCACCGCAAAAGTCCCGGTGGTGATGCCGCCGCCCATGGAAGCCGGCGCACAGCCGATAAACATCAACACCATCATCAGCAGGCGGCTTGCCGGCAGAAGTTGGTCAAAATCGCGTAAGCCGGGAAAACCAGCCGTGCGCGCCGACACGGATTGAAACCAGGTATGGACCAATCGTTCGGCAAATGGCGACTCGCTCAAAACGCCTTCCGGCCCGGTTTCAGCCAAAAAAAGCCCAACCCAACCCATGACGATCAAAAAGAGCACAACAATGAGGGTGATCTGAGTATGCGACGATAACCGCCGCCGCTGTCGCCAGGCGAACAAATCCAAAAAGACGGGGATGCCCAATCCGCCCAAAATGACCAGCCAGCCCAAAATAAGCAGCGTCAGGCTGTCGCCGGGGATGCCACGGGGATATTGCGGCAGACCGGCGAACAGGTCCAGACCGGCGTTGCAAAAAGCAGACACCGCGTGAAAAATGGCGTAAAAGGCGGCCTGATCGGCCGGCACAATCCCGCTGATGCGCCAATGCAGGTAAAGCAGCAGCGCGCCAATGCCCTCAATGACGAAGATGCCGACGATGACCCGCCGCAGCAAAACCAAAATGGCTGCCGGTTTGTCTAATCCCAGAGAACTGGAAACGGCCAGACGGTCCAGCAGAGAGACGCGCCGCCCCAAAAGCTGCAACGCCAGGGCCACCAGGACCATGTACCCCACGCCGCCCAGTTGAACCAAAATCAGAAGCACAATCTGGCCCAGCCGGGTGAAATCTGTGCTGGTGGTCAGGACGGCCAGCCCGGTAACGGCCGCTGCCGATGTGGCCGTGAACCAGGCGTCCATGAAGGAGATGGGCTGCGTCGTCATGCCGGGCAGCAAGAGCAGGAGCGTGCCTACGCTGACCAAAAGCGCCAGCCCCAACACCAGGCGCGCGGCAACCGGCACAGGCGGCCGTCGCCGCACCTTGTGGATGGTCTGCCGCAGGTGGATGACGTGCGTTTTGGCAGCGGCGCTCTGGCTCATGTTAGCTTGCTAAACTGGGTGATGGCCTGGTTTTCGCCAAACACGATGAGCAAATCACCTTGTTGGAGGACGGTGTCGGCCGTGGGCGAAATGAGGACTTCATCGCCTCGCTTGATGAGGAGAACGGTGAGTTGGTGGGTGTTGCGCAAGTCGCTCTGGGCCAGGCTTTGCCAGGCCAGGCTTTCCGGCAGAATGATCTCGGCGATGCTATAGCCCTGGCTCAGATTAAATTTTTCCAGCAATGAAGGTGTGCTGAGTTCTTCGGCCAGGCGGCGAGCGCTGTTTTGTTCCGGCTGTACCACCAGGTCCGCGCCGATTCGGAGCAATATTTCTTTTTGCCGGTTAGATTGCGTTTTACAGATGACACGCCGGACGCCCAGGTTTTTGAGCGAAGCAGTCGTGAGCAGGTTGGCTTCAAAATCGGCGCCGATGGCCACGATAACCGTGTCGAAGGCGGCAATGTCTATGGTGTTCAGGGCGTCTTCGTTGGTGGTATCCAGGGCTGCGGCGTGGGTCACTTCGTCGGCGATGCTTTGCACCAGTTGCGGATTGACGTCTATCGCCATGACGGTCTGGCCGTTTTCTTCCAGGGCGCGGGCCAGACTGGCGCCAAATCGTCCTAACCCGATGACTGCGAATTCTTGCCGCTGTTTTTTTGCCATTGTGAACTTTAACCTGATGGAGTGGTGTGTGAGTCCGTATCCGAAGCCGAACACGGAATACGGACCATAAGCGCTAGTATAAAGAGGATTTTACGAGAGGCAAGGAGGATTTGACGCATGACGGAGCGACTGCGATGGGGTAAACTGGTGGTTAAACTTGTGCGGTGTAAGAAGGAAAAGCTATGTCGAAGAATTCTAAATCAGGTGTATACCGGCGGTTTCGTTATCAGACGAATGCGACGTTGTTGGGGTTGGTGGTAACGGCCGTTCTCTTAATCGTCTTAAAGTTCACCACCACCTGGTCTTTTTACCTCATCTGGCTTTTGTCGCTCAGCGTGACGACGTTCATGTTGTTTGGGCTGGATAAAAGCCTGGCCGTCGCCAACCAGAAGCGCGTGCCGGAGATTGTGCTGCATCTTTTCACATTGTTGGGCGGCTTTCTCGGTCAGTTTTTTGGTCGGCTTGTATTCCGGCACAAAATCAGCAGTGCGAAGGGTCTGGCGTTCAACGGCGTGTTGGTTATTAGCATCCTCTTGCACGCCGGGCTTATTTACTTCTTTTACTTCAGAAATTAGCCCATGAGGGAATGGATGGAAGATTAAAGATTGAGCGGTTCCAATCTTTAATCTTCTACCTTGTTGAGGCCGGTTCCCCCGGCTTCTTTTTATGTGGGCGTCGCCAGCGAAGGATTTGTTGTTTAACGGCCGTTACCCGCAGCAATAGCAACAACGCCAACACAACGGCAAAAATAATCTGCTGCGTATAGGGTTCTTTGCCTATCAACAGATAATGCAGCGCCGCCAAAACCCCGGCCAGATACACCCATTTATGCAGCGCCGTCCACCGCTTGCCCATCTTCTTCATCGCCCACCGGCTGGAAGTGATCGCCAGTGGCAGCAAAACCAAAAACGCGGCCAACCCTGCCAGCGTGTAGGTGTTTTCCAAAAATCCTTGCCAAATAAAATACCAGCTCCAACCATAATCCAGCCAGACAAACGTCAATAGATGAGAAACCACATAAGCAAACGCATAGAGTCCAAAAATCCGGCGCAGAGGATGCAGCTGATTCCACTTAAATAGAAATTTCAGCGGCGTCACCGCCAACGATAAGAAAAGCAGCACGATGGCGGCTTTACCGGTGCGCAAGGTGATCTCGCGTACCGGGTCTGCGCCCAGGTTGTTTATTTGCCAATCGTAAAGCAGCAATAAGGCCGGGATCAACGATCCAACGTGACCGGCAATCCGCAAGAATTGTGTTTGTGTTTTGTGATTTAGTTTCATGTTGATGATGAGGTTGGGCAGGTTAAGATTGGTCCAATCTCCAAGATTGGTCCAATCTTACGGCGACTAATAATTCTGACGCAGGTCTAACCCATCATACAGGTGGGCCACCTGGGCTTCGTAACCGTTAAATTTTAGCGTGGGGCGACGGCCCAATTCACCAATGCGCCGTTCGGAAGATTGCGACCAGCGGGGATGGGGCACGTCGGGGTTGACGTTGGCGTAAAAGCCATATTCGTTGGGCGCGGAATCCATCCATAACGACGTCGGCATGTCGGCTACCAGGTCAATTTTGACGATGGATTTGATGCTTTTGAAGCCATATTTCCAGGGGACGACAAGACGCACCGGCGCGCCATTTTGCGGCAGCAAGTCGCTGCCGTACAGGCCGGTTGCCAGTAAGGTCAACTCGTTCATGGCCTCGTCCAGGCGCAATCCTTCGACGTAAGGCCAGTTGAACCAGGGGCTTTTCTGGCCGGGCATGTTGGCCGGGTCGTAGAGGGTCTCGAAACGCACGTATTTCGCATCGGCCGTGGGTTCCACCTCCGCCAGTAATTCAGCCAGGGGGAAGCCGCGCCAGGGAATGACCATGGACCACGCTTCGACGCAGCGCAGGCGGTAGATGCGCTCCTCCTGGTCGAATCTGGTGCGTAGGTCGTTGATGTCATACACACCAGGGTTGCGCACCAACCCGCCGATTTGCACTTCCCAGGGAGACGTGGGGAAATTGCCAGCCAATTTGGCCGGGCCATCTTTGTCGGTGGAGAATTCGTAGTAGTTGTTGTAGGTGGTGACTTGCTCGAACGTGTTGAGCGGGTCGCCTAATTCGTCGGTGGTAGCGCCTACCGCGCCGGGGGTTGGCACGATGGCGTTTGTGGTTGGGGCGCTGTTTGCGCCGGGGCGGCAGGCAGCCAGCAGCGATGTGGCGGCAACGGCCGTAGCGCCCTTCATAAAGGTACGGCGGGATAAATAATCATGTTCCGGCGTAATTTCAGAAGATGGAATCTCGTAGCCGGTGCGTTTTTTGATGAACATGTCGTTTAAACTCTCTTTTTACGATGATATGCGGCCAGTTGTCTGGCGTGATGTTCTTGACCTTGCTTTAGAGTAGACCAATCGTATGACAGTTTCCTAAAGAGAATATTATGAAATGATTACAAAGCGGACGGGATGGGGGAAACGGCCGTTTCCCGCAATTACGAATTGTGGAACAGATGGACATTTCTTATAATGTACGTATCACAATCTGGGTCAACCATTCACAGTATTAGGAGCAAACGTCATGAAGAGTCATGTGGTAGATTACAAAATATATGGTGATGATTTGCAGTTCGTCGAAATCGAACTGGATTCCCAAGAAACCGTCATTGCCGAAGCGGGCGCGATGATGTTTATGGAGGATGGTATTACCTTTGAAGCCAAAATGGGCGATGGGGCCAATCCTGGTCGCGGCTTTTTGGCTGCTTTGGGCAGCGCCGCCAAACGCGCCGTTACCGGCGAATCCCTGTTCTTAACCCACTTTACCAACAATGGTCAGGGGAAAAAGCACGTGGCGTTTAGCTCGCCCTATCCCGGCAAAATTATGGCGATTGACCTGGACGAAGCCAACGGCGAGCTGATGTGCCAGAAGGATGCTTTTCTGGCTGCGGCATTGGGCACGGAAATCAGTATCGCTTTCACCAAGCGGCTGGGCGCGGGTTTCTTTGGCGGTGAAGGGTTTATCTTGCAGCGGCTGGTGGGTGATGGCATGGTTTTCATCCACGCCGGCGGCACGATTGTGGAGAAGCGGCTCAACAACGAAAAGATCATGGTAGACACGGGCTGCATTGTCGCCTTTGAGAACACAATTGCCTACGATATTCAGCGCGCCGGAAATTTGAAGTCTATGGCTTTTGGCGGTGAGGGGCTTTTCCTGGCGACGTTGCAGGGGACGGGCCGGGTTTGGGTACAATCGCTGCCGTTCTCGCGGCTGGCGGACCGGGTGCTGCAACATGCGCCAGCGGCCGGCGGCCGACAGACGGATGAAGGCTCGGTGTTGGGCCGGACGTTTACGGATTTGTTGCAGAAGTAGGGGATGGCTGGTTAGTTAGTTAGTGGGTTAGTTGGTAGCCAGCCAACTAACCCATTTTTTCTTCTGAGGGGGAAACGGCCGTTGCCTTTTACATCACCGGCGTAGCAAAAACTGCGCGGGCCGTGCCTGGAGACAGGGTAACGGGGATAAAGAAGTTTTCGGGGTAGAGGTAGTCTTCACCGGAGTCATCAACAACACGCAAGTAACCATCTTGCCCGGCGTTTTCGTCCGGTAAGACCTGATAAATTTTGCGTACCTGCAAGTCATCGGCGCCATCGTTTTGGATGCAGATCACGAAGTTGGGTTTTGTTTGTTTTGTCATGGTCAATCCAGGTAGCGTTTGATTTTTAGCAGCCGTTTACCAATCCCATGGGCCTCATACTAATGAATTTCAACGTGCATTAGCTGCACGTTGGCTAACAGAACATGGGCTTTGCCTTTCATTTTTCGCCAACTGCCAGAGCCATATCGGGTATTTAAGGCTTCGCGATCTCGAATACCCGTTCCTTTAGCAATGATTTCTATGTCGGTTATGTCATCAAGAATTTCAAAATACATTGATTGTTGCGATTATCAAGGATGAAGACCCTGTTGAACAGGCTCAGGCAATATCTTTATAGCCATGTTTATTGTAACATGAGAATCAGGAAAACGGCCGTGCCCCTTTCCGGCCAAATTTTAATGTTCAGTCAGTTGACAAGCGAATGGCATAAAGTGTATCTTTAAACTGTTCTAGGAGATGGTCTGGTTTTTGGTTTACAGTTAAGTTCAAACAAACGGAGGAAATCCAATGAAAAATATTCGTGTAAGACGGCCGTTGCTCTTTGCAGTCACGGCCGTTTTTGTCTTGTTGTTTGTTGTCAGGGGAAGGGGAGATGAGGGAGGGAACGGCCGTTATGCCCTCTCCGCGCCATCCTTTGTTGGCGTTGCCAGCGCCGCCGCCGATAATGACGCCATCGAAACCATCCAAAGCGAAGCCGGTATGTCCGCCTACTTCCAATCGGCCAACCCGGTAACCATAAGTTCCGTACGCAGCGTATTCCGCACCATTGAAATAGAAACGGACGACTACATTCTTGGCTCGGTTGACCTGGCTAATTACCCGGAAAACCATGCGCCACACGTCTACGTCCACAGCGACGGTTGGTTCCTTTCATACTACTTGAATACCGATCCAGTAGCAAAAATCATTGATTGGAATGCCTATACTGCTTCCGGCAGCACGACGATTTCTACAAAACTTGAAAATGTTTTGGCTATCGTGGCTGGTGCTGCAGGAGTTGGTATCCCAGAGATTACTCACTATGATTTTCGTTACCCAAATGCCACAACAATGATGATAATCGCGGAACGCTCTGAAGGGACGAATAACAATAGCTTTACTATTAATATACCTTCAAGTTTTGGAGTTGCAGAAAGAAGTTGGTCATTATATGCGCCTCGTGGGTGGATGTATCTTAATGGTGCACAATTGAATTCAGTCTTTGGACACGATTTTGGGCAGATCTCTGCTACTCAAATGCCTCCTAACGCAACACACACCATTCTAGTTGCTGATGATGCTAGTGATGTAGGTGGGATTGTCTTAGTTTATACGGAGTAGGCCATGAAACGCCGCATATTTGTTGTAGGGTCACTTGTCTTTTTGTTGCTGTTCTCTTTCCTGGCCCTCTCAGCGCTGCCCAGCGACGTGATTGTGATTAATAACGCCGATAACTTTGAAGCGTCAGCGTTGTCCACCTCAACTACCCTGATGACCTTGCTGAATAACGTGGCGGACCGGATGACCACGCAGTATATTGATAGGCTGGAATACATCGGCCTTGTCACGCCGCCAACGGCGCTGAACGCGCATTTGAGCGCAGTGGACAACCGGGTAGGGATGCAGTATTCCGACCGGGCGCGTCATGCGCCTCTGGTAGTTGTGCCGGCCGCTTTGCAGACACACCTCAACACTGTGGCTAATCGGCTGACGTTCCAATACCCGGATCGCAATCGGCGGGTGACTTTGGGTTATCCTGCGGCCTTAATTGGCGACGTGACCCCGCCGACCATTGTGACGCCGCCGGGAGATAGTTGGAGTGGGACAACGGCCGTGATCACTTGGACCACCGACGAATTCACCACCTACGTCCTCCGCTATGGCACAAGTCCGGGCGTCTACACTGATCAAGTCAGCAGCGATGTATTCCGCAAAGATCAAAGGGCTACCTTAACCGGCTTGTCTCCATCAGTGACTTACTACTGTCAAATCACCAGCACCGACCTCAGCGGCAATCCATCCACAAGCCAGGAATTTACTATAGACGGCGATTTTTTTATCTACTTGCCATCCATTATCCGCTAACCAACTGTCAGACCTTCTCCAGAGCGGGTAAGGCATAAAAA
>CALFEW010000051.1 GCA_937958365.1 uncultured Chloroflexota bacterium
TAGCCACCACCCGACCGGAGACTATTTTGGGCGATACGGGCGTGGCCGTCCACCCCGACGACGAACGTTACCAGGCATTCATTGGTAAAACCTGCCTGGTTCCCATGCTCAACCGCGAAATCCCCATCATCGCCGACGAATATGTAGACATGGCCTTTGGCACCGGCGCGCTCAAGATCACCCCCGGCCACGATCCCAACGACTTCGAGATTGGCAAAAAGCATGGCCTGGCAATCATCAACGTCATGAACCGCGACGCCACCATGAACCATCACGCCGGCCCCTACGCCGAGATGGATCGCTTCGCCTGCCGCGAAAAACTGTGGGCCGACATGGAAACCGCCGGTCTGACCATCAAGAAAGACAACTACACCCTCAACGTCCCGCGCAGCCAGCGCGGCGGCGAAATTGTCGAGCCGTTGGTGAGCCGGCAGTGGTTTGTGGACGCCGAACCGATGGCGAAGATGGGCCTGCGGGCCGTACACAGCGGTCGTGTCAAAATTGTTCCCGACCGGTTCGTGAAAGTTTGGGACAATTGGCTGCAAAACATTCGCCCCTGGTGCATCAGCCGCCAATTGTGGTGGGGCCACCGCATCCCCGTCTGGTACTGCGCCGATTGCGGCGCGCAAACCGTCGCCATCACCGATCCAACCCACTGCGCCACCTGTGGCAGCGCCCACATCGAGCAAGACCCCGACGTGCTGGATACCTGGTTCAGCAGCGCTTTGTGGCCCTTCTCCACCCTCGGCTGGCCGGAGCAGACGCCCGATTTGCTGCGTTTTTACCCCACCGACGTCATGGAAACGGGCTACGACATTCTCTTTTTCTGGGTGGCGCGCATGGTGATGGCGGCGACGCTCTTCACCAACGACGTGCCCTTCCACACCATCTACCTGCATGGACTGGTGCGCGATGAAAACGGCCAGAAAATGAGCAAAACCAAAGGCAACGTCACCGATCCGCTGGAAGTGATGGGCGAATATGGCGCTGACGCCTTGCGGTTCACCCTGTTGACCAGCGGTTCGCCCGGCCACGACCTCAATTTGTCGTTGGATAGGGTCGCCAGCAACCGCAACTTTGCCAATAAAATCTGGAACGCCACGCGCTTCATCACCCGCAGCCTGAACAAGGCCACGGCCGCCGACAAACCTGACAAACCGGATTACACTCCGGCCGACCAGTGGATTCTGACGCGCCTGGCCGACGTCATCAAACAGACCGACCGCCTGATGGACAATTATCTCTTTGGCGAGGCCGGGCGGCAGGTCTACGACTTCCTCTGGAGCGATTTTGCCGATTGGTACGTGGAGACGGCGAAGGTGCAGTTAGATGCCGGCGGGGCGCGCGCCTGGACGACGCTGGCCGTGTTGCAGCGCGTATTGGACCACAGCCTGCGGCTGCTGCATCCCTACATCCCCTTCGTGACGGAGGAGACGTGGCAGCAGATGCGCGAAGCGTTCCTGGCGGCCAACGTGGGCATTGCGCCGGACGAAGGTTGGGCTGAGGCGTTGATCATTGCTGATTGGCCGACGGCCGTTCACACTTATCCCGAAGGCGCGGCCGATTATGAGCGGCTGCGCGACCTGGTGCGCGAAATTCGCGCTGCCCGGTCGGATAACCAGGTGGAACCGGCGCGTAAGATTGGGGCGATTGTTGCCGCAGGAGAGAAAACGGCCGTTTTGCAGGCCCAACGCGCTACCCTTGCTTTCCTGGCCCGCCTGAACGATGACCGACTGCACATTGTCGCCGAAGCCGACGCCCCCGACGCGGTCGTCACGTTGGCCCTGGGTGACGTTACCTGTTATCTGCCGCTGGCCGGCATGGTGGACCTGGATAAAGAAAAAGCGCGACTGGAACAAGAGCTTGCCACCCTGGGCAAGGAAATCCAACGACTTACCGGCCTGCTAAACAGTTCGTTTGCCGAAAAAGCGCCAACGGCCGTTGTCCAGAAAGAACGCGACAAACTGGCCCAATTGCAGGCCAGCCAGACCGAATTGAAAGACCGCCTGGCCTCCCTGGCGTAAATAGAAAGATTGAAGATTAAAGATGGCGAAATGCCTGGCTTTAATCTTCAATCTTCGATCTTTTAGGATGCTCCAATGGAAAAAGTAAAACCGACCGGCGTAACGGCCGACCGTAACCAGCGCTTACTTATCATCAACTGGAACGACGGGCACGTCAGCCGCCTGCCATATGCCGGGCTGCGGGCCATTTGCCCCTGTGTGGAATGCAAAGGGGGCCACGAAAACATGGGTGGCCCCCCGGATTTAGACGTACTGCGCAACGCCCGTGACGAATCAATTGTTCTGGAAAACGTTCAGGCTGTGGGCAGTTATGCCCTGCAATTTGAATGGAGCGATGGTCACTGGACCGGCATTTACACCTGGGACTTTCTGCGCCAGGCTGACCCGGAATTGAAAAAGTAGTTGGTAGTTGATAGTGGGGAGCGTCTATCAACTACCAACTACCAACTCTCAACCCTCAACTATTGTGAAGGCAGTTTGCTTTCGGCTGTAGCGGCCGTGAGCGCTTTGATAAGTTGGAGGGCCTGTTCCGGCGTCAGGTAGATGTTGGTTTCGTCGTGGCGGAAGACTTTTTCCTCTTCAGGACAGTCTTCGACGATGGAAATGCAGATGTTGTCGTCGTACTCGCAGTCGCATTCATCGTAGTAGACGGTGACTTTAAGACTGTTATCAAGAAGCCAGATTGACATGACAATCACCTCTTTGTTGATTTAGCGAGACTTGTTGGTTTGTTGGTTGAACAGCCAACTAGCGAACAAGCCAACCGATTTTCCGTATTTTACACGAAAACGGCCGTCTTACGCACACCCATCCAATAAATGTTGATATTCCTGGCGGCGGCGAATGATCCGGAACTGGTCGCCATCCACCAGAACCTCGGCAGCGCGGACACGGCCGTTGTAATTGGAACTCATGCTAAACCCATAAGCCCCTGCCTGAAGCACCGCCAGCAAATCACCCGGCTGCATGGGCGGCAACGGCCGTTCCTTCGCCAAAAAATCCCCCGTTTCACAAATTGGCCCCACCACATTGGTCGTCAGCCGTTCGCTGCTATCTGTTAACTGTTTAACCGGTGCGATGGGGTGGTAGGCGCTGTACAGCGTGGGGCGAATCAGATCGTTCATACCCGCATCCACGATGGTGAAATGCTTTGCCCCCTGATTTTTCGTGTAGACAACCTGAGTGAGCAGCGCGCCGACCGGCCCAATGATAGAACGGCCTGGTTCCAGCACCACGTCGTAGCCGGCTTGCAAGATGGGTTCGGTGACGGCCGTTGCCCACCCGGCAATCGTCGGCGCGTCTTGCTGCTCATAATCAATGCCCAGCCCGCCGCCTACGTCCAGATAGGTCAGGCGGATGTCCGATTCGGCCAACTGCTGCGCGGCCGTCACCAAAAAACGCGCCGCTTCGCCAAATGGGGCCACGTCGGTGATTTGTGAGCCGATGTGGGTAGCCAGCCCCACCGGGTGCAGGTGGGGGGAATTGGCGGCCAGGTGCAGCAGGCGCACGGCCGTTGGCAGCGGCACGCCAAACTTGTGCGCGTGCTGGCCGGTGCTGATGTACGGGTGGGTGACGACGTTGATGTCCGGGTTGACGCGGACGCCGATTGCCACCTGGGTTTGTAATTCCTGGGCCACGCCCTCGATGGTCAGCAGTTCCATCTCGGACTCGACGTGGAGGGCGCGGATGCGGGCGCGCACGGCCGTTTCGATTTCTGGCCGCGTTTTGCCCACGCCGGAGTAGATGATCTTTTCCGGGGCGATGCCGGCGTGCAGCGCCAGGAACAGTTCGCCGCCGCTGGTCACGTCTGCGCCCAGGCCGGCGTCGCGCAGAATTTGCAGCAGCGTCGGGTTGCCGTTGGCTTTGACGGCGTAACAAACCAGGCTGCGCTGTGGCGGAACGGCCGTGATGTAAGCCGTGGCTCGCTGCTGTAATTCGGCACGGCTGTATACGTAAACCGGCGTGCCTGTCTGGGCGGCGATGTCGGCCAGCGGCACAGATTCACAATGAAGCTGGTGATGAACATAGGTAAAAGTTGTCATAATGTGTTGCTCGAGGAGGTGGATTGGTGGGGATTTGCCGACCAACCAGGGGATTAGCGAGCGGTCTCCAGGTCTTGGGTTCGGGTGGATACGGCCGTGGGTGGTTCATTCGGCCCCGGCAGTTCTTCGCGTACTGGTGGCTCGGTCTGGTGGGTTGGGTTTTCCTGGAGGGCGGCCAATTCCATGGTAGCGACGGTCTGGGCGACGTTTTCGATGGCGATGCGCTGCTTGCGATAGAGGTCGCTTTCGCTCATCGCCAGCCGCCGGGCCACGTCGCGCACGCGCCGGCCCTGAACAAATTTCATTTCTAAGATGTTGTATAAAATCCACTCGGTGGTGGAAAGATTGCGTTCGCCTTCCGGTTTTTGCAGCTCGATGGCGTCTGCCAGGATGGCGCGCAGGGCGCTGGAAGGATTGTTGCCGTACTCTTCCAGGGTGCGCTGCACCACACGTAGATCGAGCAGCGGGCTTTTTGTCAGTTTGGGGCCGCCCCAGTAATGGCTGAGGGCGTCTTTGACCATTGTGTTGAAATCGGGGTCGTTGACGACGCTTTCGGCGGACACGGCCGTTCCCATGTCCGCTTCTGGTTCCGTTAGAACCGGCAGCCCGCCAAACGCTGCGGCCCGACGGCGTTCTTGCAGCGCCGTGATTTGCGGCAGCAGCCCTTCCACGGCCGCGAATACTTCCTGCTGCAAAATGCGATCTTGCAGGGCGTTTTCGGCCTGGTCCAGCAGCCGGTTCAGCACGGTATGTTCGCGGGCTGTCAGGTCTGGCTGGCTGGCGCGGGCGCGGATGCCAAAGATGCCGATGACGATGTCTTGCTGGCGGTTGTATAACGGCCGTATCCAATAATTTTGCCACAGGAAAAAATCGTCCACGGATTGCAGTTTTGTGCCGTTGCCGTTTTCCTGCTCCGCGTGCGTCAGTTCCCCCCAATCAGCCTGCTGCCAGATGGCTTGCGCTTCCGGCTCTTCCAGCGGGCCGATCACCGCTTCCAGTTTAAAACTATCGCCGCTGATGGCCGCCACAAAGGTAGTCGGTGTGCGCAGCGCTTCGCAGGTGGCCGCCAGAATGCTCTCCAGGTATTGGTGCAGATCGGCCGTGGTTAGCAGGCGTTCGCTCAATTCTTGAATGCGGCGCACGTCGGGTTCGTCGTTGAGTTGGAAGAAGCGTTCTAACGGCCGTTTATACGCATGAATCGCCCATTCCACCAGCATGACGGTAGCTACCAGGGCAAACCCCAACGCCGTTTCCGTCGGCAGCCCCAAAATCGGGCTGTTGCGACTGACAAAAATAAATACCACCAACACAATTGTGCCCGCCAACGGCACCCGCGCCATAAACTTAAACAGCCGCACCCGCACCACCCGGTCCGGCGACGCTGCGCCAAAATAGACCAGATTGGCTGTCAGCAAACCAAACATCACCCCCACTACCAGATTCCCGGTGATGGCTACCAGCCAAAACCAGATGGACGTGGTAACACTGGCGCTGTTGCTCACAATCAGGTAAGGGAAAACAGCCAGAGGAGCAGCCAGGAAGGCCAGCAGCGTGATGCTCATGCGCCAGCGCGTGGTGCTGGTAATGCCGCGCTGTCGCGCCCGCCATACGTTATAAATGCTGGCAGCCGTCACCACCCAGAAATGCAGCGCAAACAATCCAAAGAGCGGTCCGGCGCTGAGATGGGGGGCATGGGGCACAAAAACCGGCTCGCCGACGATGAGATCGGTCCAAAACACCAGTCCCAAGAAGACCAGCGCGCTCAGATAACCAAACATAACGTAATATTTGCGGCGGGGCGCGCCGGTAATTTCCAACAAGGTGTCGGCCAGGTGAAACTGCGCCGCCGGAACCAGGGCAATGCCGATCCAGCCGACGCGCAGCCAGTTGGCGGCATGTTCGCTGCTGATAATCCGGCTGACCAAGAGTTCGCTCAGGTAAACAATGACCACAAACGTGACCAGAGCGCAAAACGCCTTCATCACTCGAATGCGCGTGCTGCGGCCCAAATTGTATAAAACCACGGCCGAGCCAAAGATGACGATGACCGCCTGCAAGACGTCGTTGGTTAACGCCAGAATTTCAATCAGGTTGCTCATGGATAGTTTTTGATGGTTCGTTGGTTGTCTTAGAGATGACTCTCTTAACTGACCTTCTAACTTTCCCAGCCCATCATAATCTCAAACTAAAATACAGGTTGATGTCTTGTTGTTTCAAATGCGCTTCATTATACCCGCAAAACGAAAACCCATTTTGCCGCAAAAAGGTCATGGCCGGATCGTTTTTCATGGGTAGTGCGATCATGAGGTGACGGCCGTTTTCCTCTTTGGCCCATTGGGCGGCGGCGGCGATTAATTGTGAACCATGTCCCTGCCGGCGAAAGGCTGGCGCGACGGCCAGGTCGTTGATCCAGGCTACCGGACGCAATGTTTCGATGGTGACGGTGACATAAGCCTGGATGCGCTCCTGCTGTTCGCCTACGAGAAACCAGTGGGCTTCCCACCACCGTTTGGGCAGCTCTTCCCGGTCGAAAGGGTAGGGAATCGTGGCGGCTTTGGGCAATTTTAGCGTCTGAAAGCGCACGCCAATCGCTTCGGCTTGCTGATTGACGGACATTTGCCAGATACGATGAGTCTGGTAGCTGTGGTCAATCGCCAGGCACTGGGCAAAATCATCAACGGAAGCCGGACGGAAAATTAGTTCCTCTGTTTTCATAGCGGCATAGCTTACAAAAACAAACCTCGAAGAGGACGCCAAAAGAACGTTTCTCCGAGGTTTTATCGTGCAGGACAGGCAGGCGGCTCAGGCAGGTGAAGGCTTGGGCGGCAAATTTAGAGATGGATTGTTCCAGTCCAGTGAATCTTGTTTATCAGGCGAAGGGGGCGTTTTGACGGCCGTTCCTGGTGTGGTTAACGGCCGTTCATGGCCTTCAATAATCGCCACAAATTCTTCAGCTTCCAACGTCTCTTTCTCGATAAGCGCCCTGGTTACACGATCCAGCGTTTCCCGATTCTCCAACAGAATGCGCCGCGCCTGTTCATATTCCCGGTCAATAATCCCCCGTACTTCCTGATCTATCAACTCGGCCATGGCGTCCGAATAATCCCGCTGCTCACTAATCTCGCGGCCCAAAAAGACCATCTCTTGTTTTTGGCCGTAAACGCGCAGCCCCAACTCTTCACTCATGCCATACTGCGTCACCATCATTCGGGCGATTTGCGTCACGCGCTGCAAATCATTGCTGGCTCCGGCCGTCACCTCGCCAAAGACGATTTCTTCGGCTACCCGGCCGCCCAGCGTGCTGGCAATTTGCGCTTTAAGCTGCGATTTATTGGGCAGCAAGTTGTCATTTTCCATGTACCAGGTCAGGCCCAGGCCCATGCCCCGCGGCACAATGGTGATTTTACGCAGCGGCGGCGCTGACGGCAGAAAATGGCTCACCAGGGCGTGCCCCGCTTCGTGGTAAGCGATAATTTCGCGCTCTTCGGGCGTAATGACGCGGCTTTTCCGTTCCGGGCCGAGTTGGACGCGCTCGACGGCTTCCTGGAACTCGGCCATGCCGATGTTCTTTCTATTGCGCCGGGCTGCCAACAGCGCCGCTTCGTTGACGGTGTTTTCGATGTCGGCTCCCACAAAACCGGGCGTGGATCTGGCCAATCGCTGCGCGTTGACGCTGCCGGCAATCGGTTTGCCGCGCAAATGAACCTTAAAAATGGCTTCCCGCCCACGCACGTCTGGCCGGTCTATCACCACGCGCCGATCAAAACGGCCGGGCCGCATCAGCGCCGGGTCGAGAATGTCTGGTCGGTTGGTGGCGGCCAGGATGATGACGTGCGTATCGGTGTCGAAGCCATCCATTTCTACCAAAATCTGGTTGAGGGTTTGCTCACGCTCGTCGTGGGAACCGCCCAAACCGGCGCCACGCTGGCGGCCCACGGCGTCAATTTCGTCAATGAAAATGATGCATGGGCTGTGCCGCTTGGCCTGTTCAAACAAATCGCGCACCCGGCTGGCGCCAACGCCGACAAACATTTCCACAAATTCAGAACCGGCAATGGAGAAGAAGGGGACGCCGGCTTCGCCGGAGACGGCTTTGGCTAACAGGGTTTTGCCTGTGCCAGGGCTGCCGACCAGCAAAACGCCCTTGGGGATGCGCGCGCCAAAGGCAACAAACTTTTCCGGCTCTCTCAGGAATTCGACGATTTCGCGCAGCTCTTCTTTGGCTTCGTCAGCGCCGGCCACATCAACGAACGTCACGGTGGGATGGTCGCTGGTGAACATGCGGGCGCGGCTTTTGCCGAAGGACATGGCCTGGTTGTTGGAACCTTGTGTCTGCCGGAAAATGAAAAAGATGAAGACGACCATTAAAATGGCCGGCAGCAAGACGCCAATCAGACTGAGCCAGCCATTAAACTGGCTGCGTCTGGCATAGAGAATGTTGGGGAGGTCGTCGGCGTAATCGGTTTCGCTGACGCCGTAGCTTTGCAGCACTTCTTCGAGGGAACTGACGCCGCTGATGTTGGCTTTGACCGGCGGCCGTTCGTCGCCAACGTAATGGATGACGACCTCCTGACCGCTGCTGCTTACTTCAATTTGGGCGATGCTGTTGGTTTTGATTTGTTGGGCAAGTTGGCTGATGGATATTTCTTCGCTGGGCGTAGTCGTCGCGCTAATATTCCACAGGATCGCAAGAATAGCAATCGCGATCAGGGCATAAATGAGCCATCTGGAAATTCGTGCTGCATTCATCAATAAGCCTCCGAATCCAGTATAACAGAAAGCATATGGCGGCGCGAGAGGACTAACCAGCCCAGGCGCGGTAGACGAAGTACCATAAGGGTATCAACCCTAACAAGGAGACTATGGCGAGGATGCCCAGGCTGATGATGGTCCAATCGGCGGCGTCCGCTGTTGGGCCGTTGGGCGTTGCGCTGGCGACCGTTTTGGTCGCAGGCAGGGCCGTTGGCGATGGTTTGGTGGCGGGAAGGGGCTTCACGGCCGTCATCGGGCGGACGGGTGTGTCTTGCGAGTCGGTGGCAGAGGGTTGTGGGTGGGGAGGGCGTTGGTGGAATTGGGTTTCTTGTTCGGTGCGCGGCACGGCCGTTTTCACCGTTGGCTGCTGCTTGACCAGGGCCGGATAAACCGGGCCGGTATCGGCCATGCTGCGTTCGCGGTAGGTGCTGAGAATGCGGCCGAGCTGTCCGGCCGTGCTGTAGCGGGCGGAAGGTTCTTTGGCCAGCAGTTTGTGAACGATGTCGTCTAGCTGGCGCGGCACGCCAGGGTTGTATTCCAGGACGGAGGGCGGGATTTCCTGTAGATGTTTCAGGGCAACGGCCGTAGGCGAATCGGCGGCGAAGGGCAGTTGGCCGGTGAGCATCTCAAACATGACCACGCCGATGGCGTAAACGTCGGAGGCCGGCGTTGGCGTGCCGCCGGAAGCCTGTTCTGGCGAGATGTACTGCGGCGTACCCCAGACCTGGCTTTCGGCCAGGTGTTGGCTGGCTTCGGTGATGGCGCGGGCGATGCCAAAGTCGGCCACTTTGACCCGGTCGTCACGGGTGACGAGGACGTTTTGTGGCTTCAGGTCGCAGTGGACCAGGTTGGCGCGGTGGGCATAACCGATGCCGTTGCATATCTGAATGGCTAAATCCAGAACGCGGCTGACAGGCAGGAAACGGCCGTCTTCGTTCGCGTCTCGTATGATCTGTTTTAGTGTAAAACCATCCACGTATTCCATGACGATGTAGTGCCGGTATTCTTCCTGCCCGATGTCGTGGACGGTGACGATGTTGGGATGGGTCAGGTTGGCAGAGGCGTGGGCTTCGCGCTGGAAGCGCATCAGGAAGCCTTCGTCGCTGGTGAGGCTTTCGTGGAGCATTTTGATGGCGACGATGCGCCCCAGTTTGAGGTCCTGGGCGCGATAAACAGCGGCCATGCCACCGCTGCCAATGCGACCTAAAAGCCGGTAACGGCCGTTCAATGTGCGTAGTTCTGCGTGCATAAAAAGGATTGTAAAGCGGAACGCGAAAAAGGCAAACGTCG
>CALFEW010000052.1 GCA_937958365.1 uncultured Chloroflexota bacterium
CGCTGGAGCATGGGCAGCCAGACCCAACGCTGCGGCTCGTTGATGCCGCCACGGCAGTATTCCGTGGCAATGTAGACCCCCATCGGGGCCATCAGCCGGTAATCTGCCCACAACTGTTCCCAGGTGTAATCGTCAATGCCGCGCTGACGCAGGCTGTGATGGTAGTGGCGCAGCACCGGCTCCTCCAGGTGGCGGCGCATGGCGGGTTCCCAGTCCAGCACCAGGGTAAAGACCAGATCATAAACCCCCAACCAGGTCGTCAGGCTCCAATCAAACGGCTGGCGGTCAATCAGGTAGAGGGGGCGGTCGCCGTTGCGCGGCACGAGGATGTTGTAGGGACCGGCGTCGCCGTGGATGAGCGTAAAGCCGTTATCGTCTTGGGTGCGAGCGATGAGTTTTTGGGGGTGATGGGCGTAGAGCGAGCGGACCATCTCCGGCCAATGGGGTTCCAGGTCGGTGGCAAAGTGGTGGAGGATATGGTCTGCGCCGGGCGCGGCAATGTCCACGAAGCGTTGGATGTGGTGGGCGTGGTGGATGGGGGCGTCTGCTTCGGCCAGCCGCGCTGCGCCCCACCAACGGCCGTGCATTGCGGCCAATCCTTCGGCCAGAGCCAGGCCATATTCCCGCGTGGGCGGTTTGTTGTAGGCTTCGGTATGCGTGGCGGACAGGTCGTCTAGCAGGATGTGGTAACGCTGGATTTCGGCCGAATAGGCTGCATCATAGCAGGCAATGAGCGGCGCGCCTTCAACGCCGAGATAATCGTGGGTGTAATAAGTCACTTCCGACGGGCCAAAAAATTCATCGTCGCCCAAATCTGTGCTGACCATTTTGAGGAAGAGCCGGGAGGGACAATCGCCTTGCGCGTCGTCGGAGTAGCGCACGCGCAGGGCGGCGTTGGTGGACCAGTTGCCACGGCCGTTAGCCACCTCCACCCCTGTCACTTCACCCCTGGTTAACGCGCCGCTGCGGCTGAGTACGGCCGTTAACCAGCCCACCGTCACCTGCTCCAAACCGACGATCACCTCTCCGTGGCTCATAACAAGGCGATCACGATGAACAGCACCCAGGCCAGACCGGTGTAAATTGCCAGCCAGCCGAGGGCGTTGCCGACGGCCGTTTTTCCCGCGCCATCATTCTCCGTCAGCGCCGGCAGGTTGCGATACCAGGCAGCGCGCTGCGCCAGAGCGATGGCCCGCCAGCCCAACACCATGCTGGGCGCAATGCCAATCACCGCCGCGATGGCAATTTTTAGCGGCGTCAGCGACGCGCCAAAGCGGGTGAGGAAAGAATCGGGGCTTTCGGCTTGCAGGGCCAGGGGCAAAATCAGCAGCAAAATGGGCACGATGTTCAGGGCGATGGCCGTCAGGCCGTATGTCAGGCTGGATCGGGCTGTTTTTTGGGCGCTGCTGCGCAGTTCGGGCTGGACGGCTTGCAGGGTTAACGGCCGTCCACAATTGTTGCAATAAGCGCTGCCCCGCAGCACCGTCGCCGCGCATCCTTCGCACACTTGCAAATAGGAGGTGCGGTCGGTAAACACGGCCGGATCAATTTTGATTTCTACCATCCGATCTTGCTGATTTTTCACCAGCACGCCGGGGTTGTCGGGGATGGGCACAGGGGCGACCGGCGCGTCTTCGGCTGGGACAATAGCCTGGCCGGAGGAGTCGAGGGGGACAACGGCCGTTGCCGATGACGGCGCCGGCGCAGAAGAACTGCCCGGCAGCAAGTTTCGCGCTTTGTTGGCAAGCTGCCTGCGTTTGGCCTGGCTACTTTGCTGCCGCTGCATGTCCACCCATTGCATCGTGGCGTTGGCCTGGATTTTGGCCCCATCGGCGATGTAGTTGGCGACCAGTTGCAGCACTTCTTGCGCCTTCAGGGCGTCCGGCGCTTCAATCTCTAACTGCGCCGTCTTTTCAAACTCGCGGACGCGCACGATCACGTCGTTTTGCTGCAAACCCAGCCACTTGCTTACCGTCGCTACGATGACGCCGGTGTCTTCATTGTAAGCCTGCAACTTCGCGCCCATGTTTGCCAGGGCAAACAGCGTTGTGCGCATGACCACGTTGGCCGGGACAGGATAAGGTCGAATTTCGGTGTAGCTCATAGTCGTTGTTCGTTGGTAGTTGTTGGTTGCTCGTTGGGAGTTCTATTAACTCCCAACGATTCACTATCCACTGTTATCTGCTGTCGAATTCGGCCAGCAGCGTTTCCTTTACGTCGGCTTCTGCGCCGGAGGCGACAAAAGCGTTGCGGGCGAGGCGCGTTAACGCGGCTTCGTCGTAGCCGAACGCTTCGGCTACAAGGGCGTATTCTTGCAGGAGATTGGTGTTAAACAGAGGCGGGTCGTCGCTGTTGATGGTGACGAGCAGGCCCAATTCGTCCAGTTGGCGGAAAGGGTGGGCGGCCATGTCTGGATAAATGTGGAGGCAGGTATTGCTGGTTGGATTGATTTCCAGCGGGATTTGCCGTTCGCGCAATACGTCGAGCAGGTTGGGGTCTTCGATGGCCCGCACGCCGTGACCGAGGCGGTCGGCTTGCAGATCGCGCAGTGCGCCCCATACGCTGGCTGGTCCTACGGTTTCACCGGCGTGGGGGACGCTGAGCAGTCCTTCGGCTTTGGCGCTGGCGAAGGCGTGGGCGAACGGTTCCGGCGGCGCATTGACTTCATTGCCGCCCAGGCCAAAGCCCACGACGCCAAAATCGCGCCCTTGCAGGGCGTAGGCCAGGGTTTTTTCCGCCGGGCGCGGGTCGTAGGTTTGCCCGTCCCGCTGGGGAAAGCTGAGGTTGCGGGGCACGTCGAAGACCCAGCGCATTTCTACGTTGAAGTCGCGTTTGGCGCGGGAACGGCCGTCGGCCAATCCTTCTAGCACCGCTTCAATGGGCAGCTTGTTCTGAAAATCGGTGTGCGTGTAGGGTGTGACGGTGAGTTCGCGGTAGCGGATGTTTTGCGCGGCCATGTCTGCGCCGTTTTCGTAGGCAATCAGGGCAAAATCTTCTGGCGTGCGCAGCAAGTCTTGAATGGTCAGGTAGACGACGATGAAATGCGAAAAATCGGAGAAAGTGAACCATTTTTTAAGTTCATCCACGTTGTCTCCGGGCAGTTTGCCCAGCATTTTGTGGCGCTCGGCCAGTTTTAGCACGGTTTCCGGCTGAATTGCGCCTTCCAGGTGGATGTGGATTTCCGCCTTGGGTAGATCGTGGATGAACTGGGTAAGATTCATGGTGTTTGTTTGTTGGTTTGCTTCCAACTCTCAACTCCCAACTACCAACTCTGTTATCCCTTGCCATTCGGCCAGGGTCAAGGTTTCGGCGCGGCGACGGCCGTCTATGCCGGCCGCTGCCAGGATTGTATCAACTTCTGCCGGTTTCAGCCCCAATTGGCGCAAATTGTTGTGCAGTTGTTTTCGTTTCTGGCTAAACCCGGCGCGCACGACCCGGAAAAATGGCTCTTCGTGGGCCGGTGCGCGGGTAATGTCCAGGCGCACCACCGCCGAATCAACATCCGGGCGGGGCCAGAAAGCGCCGGCTTTCAGCGTGGCTACCTGTTTTACCGGGCCGTAAAATTGGGCGCTGACGGCTAAAAGGCTCATGTGCGGCGGCACGGCCGTTAGCCGGTCGGCTACCTCTTTTTGCACGGTTAGCACCATGCAGGTTGGTTTGTGCGCGGCCGTGAGCAGGTGGCGCAAAATCGCGCCGGTGATGTAATAAGGCACGTTGGCGACTACTTTGTACGGCCGGGCAAACAGTTGGGCGGGGTTTTGCTCTAAAATATCGCCCTGTATCAGGCGGACGTTGGCAAAGGAGGCCAGTTCGTCGTGCAAAACAGGGATGAGACGGCCGTCTAATTCTACGGCGGTGACGGAAACGGCCGTTTGCGCCAACAGGCGCGTCAACGCCCCCAATCCCGGCCCGATTTCCAGCACGGTGTCGGTCGGTTTCAGTTCCGCCGCTTCCACGATGCGCCACAGCACATTCTCGTCAAAGAGGAAGTTTTGGCCCAGGCTTTTCTTCGGTTCGATCTGGTAACGGTCGAGTAATTCTTTAGGATGCATAAGGTTAAGAGAATGGGACGCAGATTTTCACGGATGTGGCGGATAAGCGCGGATTTTTAAAAGTGTTATCCTTCTCAGGGCAGCACTGTGGGCAAAATGTAGTTAATGTCCTCCGGCGGCGGGACGGGCGTCAGGTAGTACACGTCCACGAAACCGGTCCAGTTTTCAAAATTAGCTTCGTCCCAGCCCAGGTCAATCCAACGGCCGCGCACGCCGCCGCCGGTATCTCCGGCCACGGCCACGCCATAACCCGGCACATACACCTCGGAACGAAAAGGCACGATGTTGCGGTCAATCGCCACCACGCCTTTGCCGGCCGGCAGACCGCTGGCCGTCAGGCCATAATCGGGCGCGCCCGGCTCTTTGCCGGAACTGGCCGCCGTGTAAGATGTGACCCTCATCCGCACTACGCGCCAATATTCCCGCGGCCCCTGCTCTGTTTGCACCACGCCCAGGCTGATCTTTGTGCCGTAGCCGACGATTTCATCCACCGGTTCGCGGACAACCCATTGGTTGTCTATTTCCCGGCTTATTTCTACGCCGTTTTCGTAGCGGACGCGCACGCGGTTTTGGGCCAATCCCGGAATGCCGGGGCTGACGATGGTTTGTGTGTCCAGAGCCATGTCGGCTCTGGCCTGCCAGACGGTGGTGTAGGCGATGGGCTGCTCTTCGACGTGAAAATCTTCGGTGACGCGGATGACCTGGATGACGGTGTTGGGCCGTACGGCCGTTTCCGGTCCCGGCTTTGTATAATCCATGCCTACCAACGCAATGCCTGCTTCGGCGATGATGTCCAGCGGGTTGGTGTGATGGGTTCGTGTCTGGATCACGCTGCCGTCAGCCTGAATGGTGACGAGGAAAGAAGCGTGTACCTGGATGGTCATGCCGGGCGTAATTGGGCTGTCTGACGGTGGGTCCACGCTGTCGGCGGCAACCAGGCTGACGCCCGCTTCGGCCAGCGCCGCGCCGACGGTTGAGGCGGCCGTGAACAAGGTTTGGCGGCTGCTGCCGTTGATGATGGTGATGGTGTGGGCACGGCCGTTAACCATTGACGCCGGTAGGGTGGAAAGGGCCTGGTTGGATGCTTCTTTTGCCAGTCCTTGGGTTACTGTGCAGCCGGACGCTGCCAGGGCGGCAAAAGGCAGCAAGGCCAGGATGCCCCACATGATGAACCGGCTGCAATGCGGATGGAAAAAACGACTCACCATACAAATAAAATGGAGATTGGCGATTGCAGATCAGAGACTTCACAATCTCCAATCTCTAATCGCCAATCTCCAGTCTTAGAACAATTCCTGAAAGGATGTGCCAGTAGAACCGATGACTACCAGGTGTTCCTGGGCACCCGAAAGGTACGCCTTAGTGCTGCTTCCTTCCAGACCTGACACGGTTCGACGGCTTTCGCCGCCAGGGACCCAGTCGTCACCGGTCTTACGGGCACATCTGTTTAAGTACGGGGCTAATCCTAACAAAAATGAGCCAATTGGTCAATTTTGGAAGGGATATGAAGATTAAAGATTGAGACGATCTTTAATCTTCAGTCTTCGATCTTCGCGTCAGTTCCACACGCCCAGCACTTCTGGCCCGCGATCAATCTCCCAGGGGTAAATGACGTAGGCGTCGGTGACGGCCGCGTAATAAGTGGGCGTCAGGCCAGGGTAAAGGGACGTGGTAGGCTTGTAGTGCAAGACGCAGGTGTCGGGGATACCCCCGGCGGCGTCTATGCGGTTCGCCACGGTGATGATGTTGCGTCCTTTGGTCCAAACATCGTCTACCACCAGAATGCGCCGCCCTTCCAACAATTCGCTGTCTGGGAACTGGATAAATTCGGGGATGGCATATTTGCTCTGAAGCTGCGATTGCAAGCCGGGAAAATCGGCCGGAAAACGCACGGAGGCTGTAAGAATGTAGGTGATGTTCAGCGCTTCGGCCAACATGCCGCCGGGGATAATGCCGCCTCGCGTGACAATGACCATAGAATCGTAACGGCCGTGTATCTGAGGCGCTAAATAATCAATGAGTTTGTCTACGTCAGACCAGGTTAACACTTCACGACGCATGAAGAAGCTCCTCTACCTTCCTTCCAGAAGAAATAAAGACATACGCATTGTACGTCTCGTGTCCGCAATCCTACACGTTCCCAGAGAGGGTGTCAACAGGAAGACGTGTTCCGTATTCCGTGTTCCGTAAACCGTGTTCCATGTTACGGAATACGGTTTACGGTTTACGGAATACGGTTTACATTTCACTTCTTCCGACTCGGAAACCGCGTTAACACCGTCGCCGCGTCGGGCATGGGCAGGCGCGCGCCCAGTTGTACGTCTGGCACGCGGATGGGGCGTTGGCCGCCGCCGAGTTGATAGATGTAAACGGCCGTATCCGCCCCACTCATCGCCAGCGGCAGCACCGCCTGCCCCAGCAGGTAGCCTTCGCTGTCAATCGCGCAGCTTGTCACCCGGCCGATCACCTTGCCGCGTTTGTCCAGCACCGGGTCGCCGCCTTCGGGCCGGCGCACGCCTTTCTCGTTCATTCGGAAGCGCGTAATCACCCTGTCGCGTTTGGCCTCATAAGCGATGAAGGCTTCACGACCGACGAAGAACGGCTTCCACAACTTCACGTAACTGCCAAAACCAGCGTCGGCCGGGTTTAGCCCCAGGTCGCCGGCCAGTTCGTGGCCGTACAGCGGTAGCCCGGCCTCCGTGCGCGTGCTGTCCCGCGCCGCCAGACCACATGGCTTCAGACCCAACGGCTCCCCAACGGCCACCAGTTTCTGCCACAACTCCGGCGATTTGTCGGGATGGACAAAAATCTCGAAGGCGATGCGCTCGCCGGTGTAGCCGGTGCGCGAGACAACCACGTCCAGCCCGGCCAGTTGGCCGCTGGTGACGCCCGCCCAGGGCAACGCCTTCACTCGCCGGGCGAAGGCCGGATCGTCAATCAGCGCCAGCAAAATGTCGCGTGATTTGGGGCCTTGCAGCGGCACGTCTACGCGGCACTCCGCGCCGTGGGCCGGGTCGCGCAAGTCGCGCAGGATGACGGGGTGCTGGATGCGGGCAAACGGCCGTTGCTCATCAATCCGCACCTGGCCCTCGTTCACCGCGTTCAACCAGGCCCAATCCTTGTCGTTGTTGGAAGCGTTCACCACGATCATGAAGCGCGCTTCGGCCACGCGGTAGATCATCAAATCATCCACCACGGAGCCATCGGGCAGCAAAAAGTAGGTATAGTGCGATTGGCCGACGGCCAGCGCGCTGACGTCGTTGGTGGTGACGGTGTTCAAGAATTCAACAACATGCGGACCACTGGCGTCGAACACGCCCATGTGGGTGGCGTCGAACAGTCCCGCCGCTTCGCGCACCGCCGCATGTTCCTCGCTGACGGAACTGTACCAGACCGGCATTTCGTAGCCGCCGAACGGGATCATACGGCCGCCCATCGCCACGTGGGTGTCGTACAGATTCGTGCGCTTCATGGGCGGCTCTGCCGGTTCGGCCCAGGTGAAGGCGGGCAGCGTCTCGCCTTCCGTATGGTTTTTGCAGCCGATGAAATAGGGTTTGCTGGCGGCAACGGCCGTTGGGTCCGTTTTATCGCTGACCGCTTTAGCCAGTTCCAACAGGCCGCCCATGAGGGCCGACGCCCCTTTTTCCAACAAGTTTTCCGGTTCCAGGGTGCGAATGGCGACCGGGCCGGGCAGTTTGGCGTACACGTCCTGGAAGAGGACATAACCATCAGACAGAGCGGAAAGCCAGACGGCCGTATCATGCGCTTCCTGTTTGTTGGCGAAAATCAGGTGATACAACTCCCCGCCATGCCGGTACAACACCGCTTCCGCCGCGAGGCCAGGGGCGTGGATGTGCGTCGCCTGCGATTCATCATCTTGCAGTGCCAGCACGTCGCTGGTGAGCGCCTGATTGAGCAAATCACGCGCCGCCGCGCCGCGCACTTCCACCAGGCGGCTGTTGGCGGCCGGTTTACCGTGGCCGCGAAGCTGCCGCACGATCTCCCGCGCCCGCTGCAAGGCAGCATAATCCACTTTCGCCCGCGCCTGTTCCTTGCCGCCCAGGGCCAGATAAGAGAAGGGGGTGCAACCTTTCAGCGTTATGGCAATGGCCTCAGCCAGCAAATCCACCTCGGCGTCGCCAAAACCAAGCTGGCTGATCCAGACAGTGCCCAGGCGCAGTCCGGTGGGATTGAGCGCGCCCTTGTCGCCGGGGATGGTGTTGCGATTGACGACAATCCCGGCCACGTCCAAAATCCGCGCCGCAATGTCGCCGGAGAGATATTCGCCGTTGGCCTGCACGCTCTTGGTGTCCACCAGCAGCAGGTGGTTTTCCGATTGGCCGCCCACCAACCGCAAGCCATGCTCTTGCAATTTAGCCCCCAACCGCTGCGCGTTGTGGACGATGCGCTGCTGCAATTCGCGGAAATCATCCGTACTTGCCAGCTTCAGGGCGACGGCCAGAGCGGCCATCGTGTTCAGGTGTGGCCCGCCCTGCTCGCCGGGGAAGACGGCGCGATCCAATTTGCGGGCCAGGTCGGCTTTGTGCGTCATGATCATCGCCCCACGAGGTCCGCAGAGGCTCTTGTGGGTCGTCGTCGTCACGATGTCGGCGATGCCGATGGGGCTGGGATGCACCCCGGCGGCCACCAGCCCGGAGATGTGGGCGATGTCGGCCATGAAATATGCGCCGCACTTGTCGGCGATGGCGCGGAAGCGCTGCCAATCTACAATTTTGGGATAGGCGGAATACCCGGCGACGATGATTTGCGGCCGGGTTGCCAGGGCCAGTTGTTCGATGGCATCGTAATCCAGAACTTCGGTGTGCGGGTCAACAAAGTAGGGCACGCTGTTGTAGATTTTGCCGGAGCGATTGACGCGGGAGCCGTGCGACAAATGGCCGCCATCGTTCAGGTTCAGCCCCATGATGGTGTCGCCCGGTTGCAGCAGGGCGGTGTAAACGGCGCTGTTGGCCGGCGCGCCGCTGAGCGGCTGCACGTTGACGAACAGTTGGTCGGGCTTGAGGCCGTTGGCGGCAAAAAGCTCAGCAGCGCGGCGGCGGGTGAGCGATTCCAGCACGTCGGCATATTCGACGCCTTTGTAGTATCGGGGATCGCTGTAGCGGCGATAATGCGCCAGTTCCATGTCCATGTCCAGGATGTCGGCCTGGCTTTGGCGGCGGCTCTCTTCACGCGGATACCCTTCGGCGTAAATATTGCCAAAATTGCTGCGCATGGCTTCACGCACAGCCTCCGGCGAGGCGCTTTCCGAGGCGATGAGGATGATGGTGCTGTCCTGACGCGCATCTTCGCGCTGTAACAATTGGTTTAATCCGGGGTCCAGGTCGGCTAGTGACCCCTGAAAAAGATAGTTCTTGGTCATGGTTTTCTCCTGAGATGGGTCTTGCGGAATTTGTGGGAAACGAGAAAAGCCCTGATGGTTGCCTGGGGCAGCTATCTGGTACTCGTATTCGGTATTCCGTATTTCGTATGCGGTATTCCGTAGGGCGCTTATTCTGCTGAAAGCCATCGGAAAACGGTATACGGACTTCGGAATACGGATACTGGGGAAGTGGGAATTGAACTATTTTGCAGCTATTGGTTTGTAAAGGAATTGGGAAATAGCCATTGTTGGCTGGTTAGAATTGTAACAGGAAACGAGGATTTGCGGCACTGTTTCACCCGTTCAACTGCTTGTGGGTATAATCGGCGGACGATGTTGAGAGCAAAGGTAACGATTGTTGGGTTGGGGTTGATGGGTGGGTCGCTGGCGTTGGCGCTGCGGCTGGCGCAGCGCATGGCGTTGGAGCCACACGCCACCCATCTCACGGCCGTAGACGCCAATCCGGCGACGCGGCAGGCGGCGGCGTGGCTGGCCGACGCGGTAACGGCCGATTTTGCCACGGCCGTGCGCGACGCCGAACTGGTGATTCTGGCGACGCCGGTGCGCAGCATCATCGGGTTGTTGGGTGAATTGGCGCGGCTGCGGCCGGAGGGCTGCATGGTGTTGGACCTGGGCAGCACGAAGGCGGACATTTGCCAGGCGATGGCGGCGCTGCC
>CALFEW010000053.1 GCA_937958365.1 uncultured Chloroflexota bacterium
TCCCCAGCCCTCTCCCAAAGGGAGAGGGAGCCAGTTCCCTCTCCCTTTGGGGGAGGGTTAGGGTGGGGGAAAGCGTCATCTGTATAAACACGGGAGTTTATTGATTTAATTGGATTGAGGATTTATTGATATGAATATGGCACGCAAATTTTTGGTGGTGGTGGTTTTGGCGGTGGCTTTGGTTGGCTGTGGCGGGGAGTCTAGTTATTTGGAGACGTTTGATGCGCCGGGGAATTGGCGTGTGGGTAGTGACGCGGATGCTGTCGGGGAGGTGCATAATGGGGTGTATGACCTGATGGTGGAGGCGGATGATGTAATTATTTGGACGACGGCCGGTGAGTCTTTTGGCGATGGGGTGTATGAGATAGAAGCGACGCAGGTGGCCGGGCCGTTGAATAATGGCTATGGGTTGTTGTTCCGTTTGGATGATGAGAGTGATGATTTTTATCTGTTTAAGGTGAGTGGGGATGGTTATGTGTGGATTGGCCGGTATCGCGGCGGCGGCGCGGGTGAGGCGGAGCCGTTGGTTGGCGAGTGGTGGTTTGAGTCTACGGCCGTGCAGCAGGGCTTGAATAAGACGAATGTGCTGCGGGTGCAGGCTGAGGGCGGCAATATGATCTTTTTTGTCAACGACCAGGAGGTGGGCCGGGTGACGGATGACGCTTTTAGAAGCGGCGACGTGGGCCTGATGGTGGAGACGCTGGGCCTGGGCGGGGTGCAGGTGCAGTTTGATAATGTGTCGGTGACGCCGTTGGGGGAGTAGTCGTCGGAATCCGTAATCCGTGTTCCGTAATCCGTAATCCGTGGGGATTGCCTCTGGCGAACGCCAGCGGAATACGGTGTACGGAATACGGATTTTGCATTTTTGCCAGGGATACGGCCGTTACCAGCGTTTATAAGCGCCGGTTGGCTTATGGTATAATTTTACGCTATGAGCATTTTACAGGAAACTGAGCAGCTTTTGTCAAAAATGAATCGTGCTGAAAAGGCGCAGGTTCTGCAATGGGTTGTGCGCGATTTGGGCGATGCGTTTCCTGGAATTGACGCAATTGCCGGTGTTAGCGGCGGTGAGCCTTGCATTGTGCGCACGAGGATTCCGGTCTGGTTGTTGGTGCAGGCGCGGAAGTTGGGCAGCAGCGAAGCGGATTTGTTACACGCTTACCCAACCTTACGCGCCGAAGATTTGGCCAATGCCTGGGCTTATTACCGTGCTTTTCCTGATGCAATAGACCGCCAGATTGCGGACAACGAGCAGGCATAACATGGCGCGTTTTTACGCCAACGAAAATTTCCCCCTGCCCGTTGTTGAAACTTTACGCCAGTTGGGGCATGACGTTCTGACGATTCAGGAAACAGGTCGCGCTGATCAGGCAACCCCGGATGAGCAGGTGTTGGCCTTTGCCCAGGCAGAGAAACGGGTTTTGCTTACCTTCAATCGAAAGCATTTTATTCAGCTTCACCATTTATCGCCCGATCATACTGGTATTATTGTCTGTACGTTTGACCCTGATTTCACGGCGTTGGCTCATCGCGTTCATGATCAGCTTGGTCCAGGCGTAAATGTGTCCGGCCAGTTGATTCGCGTTAATCGTCCACAGAGCGGCTAACGGCCGTTCCCTCCCCTCCCATTTCCCCCACAATCTGCATGGTTGCCAGGCTTACGGCCGTTACCCGGCCTGGTAGTAGCCGCGGTATCCTTACCGCGTTTACACAGGCGCGGTAGGGATACCGCGGCTACCGACCGGGCGCAACTTGCCTTGTAAGCAAATTTCCCTACAATCGGATCGGTTTTGCGTCAGCAAGACCGATGATTGCATCCCATTCCCACAGATTATCGCCAGACAGAGGTCAGCAAAGTCTCCCTCTCCCCAGCCCTCTCCCGGAGGGAGAGGGAGTCGGATGAAAAGGAGTTATGCGACATGAAAGACCTGCAAGCCCAAGAGGACCAGACGCAAACAAGAGTGGATTCTCCCTTCGCGCAGCTTAAATTTATCAGTACGGCCGACATTTTGCGTGATTATGCGCTGGCGGCGCAGAGTCGTCAGGCGAGTTTGATTGGTCGCCGCGAGGTGTTGAGCGGCAAAGCCAAGTTTGGCATCTTTGGCGATGGCAAAGAGGTGGCTCAAATTGCCATGGCGAAGGCGTTTCGTAAGGGGGATTGGCGCTCTGGTTATTATCGCGACCAGACTTTTATGTTTGCCATTGGGGCGACGACGATTCAGCAATATTTTGCCCAGTTGTACGCCCACGCTGACCTGACGCAGGAGCCTAATTCGGCCGGTCGCCAGATGAACGCCCATTTTGCCACGCGGAGTCTGGATGAGAACGGCCGTTTCCATGATCTGACGGCGCAATTTAACAGTTCGGCGGACATTTCGCCGACCGGGGCGCAAATGCCGCGTCTGGTGGGGCTGGGTTACGCTTCGCGCCTGTATCGGGAAGTGGAAGCGCTGCGGCAGTTTAGCCAGTTTTCGCGCAATGGTGATGAAATCGCCTGGGGAACTATCGGCAATGCCAGCACGGCCGAGGGTATGTTTTGGGAAGCGGTGAATGCCATTGGTGTGTTGCGTGCGCCGGTGGTTATTTCGATTTGGGACGATGGGTATGGCATTTCTGTGCCAAATGAGTTCCAGATGGTAAAGCAAAACCTGACGGAACTGCTGTCCGGTTTCCGGCGAGAGCCGGGCAGCATGGATGGGTATGATATTTATACGGTGAAGGGTTGGGATTATCTGGCGCTGATTGAGGCGTATCAGCAAGCGGCCGAGGTGGCCCGCCGGGATCACGTCCCGGCCATCATCCACGTCATTGAGATGACGCAGCCGCAAGGTCATTCCAGTTCTGGCAGCCACGAGCGGTATAAATCGGCGGAGCGGCTGGCCTGGGAGGCGGAGTTTGATTGTTTGCGCCAGATGCGCCGGTGGATGATTGAGCAGCGCATTGCGCCGGCGGGGGAATTGGACCAGATCGAGCGTAATGCTCAGAATTTGGTGGAAAATATTAAGTCGAAGGCGTGGAAGGCGTATACGCTGCCGTTTCATAAGGAGCGGGATGAGGCGGTGGCGTTGATAACGGCCGTTATCCCAGATTCACCACTGGCGGCGCAGTTGATGGCGAAGCAGACGCCGTATCGCCGGGATATTTTAACGGCCGTGCATGAAACGTTGGTGGTGAGTCGGCAACGGCCGTCGCCGGAACGGGCACGGCTGGCCCAATGGCATCGTGACCAGATTGTTCTGAACCGCGCCCGCTCCGGTTCCCATCTAACCAGCCAATCAGACGAAGCGGCCTCTCATGTGGCTGAGGTAAAGGCTGTTTATGCCCCGGATGCGCCGGAATTGAACGGTTTTCAGATTCTTAACGCGGCGTTTGACGCGATGCTGGCTCGCGATCCGCGGGTGATTGCCTTTGGCGAAGACGTGGGGCGGTTGGGCGGCGTCAATCAATCGTTTGCCGGGCTGCAAGCGAAGTATGGCCCGCTGCGCGTGGCCGATACGGGCATCCGCGAGGCGACGATCATCGGGCAGGCCATCGGCATGGCGATGCGCGGCTTGCGCCCCATTGCCGAGATTCAATACCTGGATTATTTGCTGTATGCGCTGCAAATTTTGTCGGATGACCTGGCGACGCTGCAATGGCGCACGGCCGGTGGGCAAAAAGCGCCGGTGATTGTGCGCACGCGGGGCCATCGGCTGGAAGGCGTGTGGCATTCTGGTTCGCCGATGGGGGCGACGGTGCATTTGCTGCGGGGCGTGAATGTGTTGGTTCCGCGCAATATGGTGCAGGCGGCCGGTTTTTACAATACGCTGTTGCAAGCGGATGAGCCGGGGCTGATTGTGGAGGTCCTGAGCGGTTATCGGCTGAAGGAGCGGCTGCCGTCTAATCTGGCGGAGCTGACTGTGCCGTTGGGAACGCCGGAAGTGCTGCATTTGGGTGATGATGTGACGTTGGTGACGTATGGCGCGGGCTGCCGGTTGGCGTTGGATGCGGCGGAGCGGTTAACGGCCGTGGGCATTGGGTTGGAAGTGGTGGATGTGCAGAGCTTGCTGCCGTTTGACGTGAACGGCCGTATCTTGCAATCGTTGCAAAAGACCAGCCGCATCATCTTCATGGATGAGGACGTGCCCGGCGGGGCGACAGCTTACATGATGCAGCAGGTGATCGAGGCGCAGGGTGGCTTTCATTGGCTGGACGCCGAGCCGCGCACGCTGACGGCGCAGCCGCATCGTCCGGCCTTTGGCACGGATGGTAATTATTTCTCTAAACCGAACGTGCAAGATGTTTTTGACATGGCTTACGGCCTGATGCATGAAGCGAATCCGGCAAAGTTTCCAGATTTCGGATTTCGGATTTCGGATTTCGGATTGTAAGAATGGGATGCGGGTTTTCACGTTTGAGCTTGTAGCCGCGGTATCCTTACCGCGTTTACGAATTGAGGAATGATGGGTACACAGATATTGATGCCGGAAATGGGTGAGGGGATTATTGAGGCGACGGTGGCGCGGTGGTTGAAGGGGGAGGGGGAGCGTGTGGAATTGCATGAGCCGCTGTTGGAGATTGAGACGGATAAGGTGACGACGGAGGCGACGGCGGAGGCGGCGGGCACGCTGTTGAAGATTTTTGTGTCGGAGGGGGCGACGGTGGCGGTGGGCACGCTGCTGGCGGTGATTGGCGCGCCGGATGAGGCTTTGGTTGGCGATGATATGTCAGATAGGGAAACGGCCGTGTCTGTTCCTGCGCCTGTTTTGGCGGTTGCCGCGGTTGATGTGCGGCAAACGAACGGCCGTGCGGCGCAGCCGCGCCGGTATACGGGGCGCATCAGCCCGGTTGTCTCGCGGATTGCGGCGGAAAATGACGTGAATCTGGATTTGGTGACGGGGACGGGGTTGGACGGCCGTATCACCAAAGAAGACATTCTGGCTTTTGTAGAGAATCGTCAATTGTCAATGGTCAATGGTCAATTGCCAACAACCGACCGGCCGCAATCCGTAATCCGCAATCCGCAATCCGCCGCTCCGGGCGAGCTTGTGCCGTTGACGGGGATGCGGCGCAGCATTGCGGAGCATATGGTGCGCAGCCGGCAGACCAGCCCGCACGCGACGACGGTGTTTGAGTTTGATTTTACGGCCGTTACCACCCATCGCGCCGCCCACAAGGAACAATTCGCCCGCGACGACGCCCGGTTGACGTTTACAGCCTATCTGGCGGCAGCGACGGTGGCCGCACTGAAGGCGTATCCGTTGGTGAACAGCATGTGGCAGGAGGATGGCATTTTGCTGCGCCGCGACATCAATTTGGGGCTGGCGACGGCGTTGGACGATGGGCTGATTGTGCCGGTGATCAAAAACGCCGATTCGTTGAACCTGTTGGGGCTGGCCCGAGCCATCAACGACCTGGCCGAACGCGCCCGGCAGAAGCGGCTGCGCCCGGATGAGACGCAGGGCGGCACGTTTACCATCACCAATCACGGGGTGAGCGGCAGTTTGTTCGCCATGCCCATCATCAATCAGCCGCAGTGCGGCATTTTAGGCGTCGGGATGATTGAGAAGCGGGTGAAGGTGATAGGGGATGCGATTGCGATACGGCCGTTGGCCTACGTCAGCTTCACGTTCGACCATCGCATTCTGGATGGGGCGGTCGCCGATCATTTTGTGGCGGCGATAAAGAGGAAGATTGAAGAGTGGGGGACGGGGGTTGGAGATTAGAGATTGGAGATTAATCCAATCTCCAATCTCTAATCTTTGATCTTCAGTCGTTCTTATTCAGACGGCCGTGCTTCCAGGGTGATGGATACGTCTTCCTGCTGACCATCGCGGAGGATGGTGAGGGTGATGGTGTCGCCAACGGCCGTTTTCTGGACAATGTAGCTCAACAAATCGTCAAACTCCACAACCTGACGGCCGTCAATGCCCACGATGATGTCGCCGCCGACCTGCGCCGGGAAGCCGTCAATCGTCACTTCGCTGTTGCTGCCGCGCAAACCGGCTTTGTCAGACGGGCCACCGTCTACAACTTCCACCACCAGCACGCCGCGCTGGTCCGAGTCTAGTTCCATCGCTTCCGCTAAGGCGCTGTTCATTTCTTGCCCGGAAATGCCAATCCAGGGGTGGGTAATCTCGCCGCTTTCAATAAGCTGCGGCACAACTTGCAGCACCGTCTCGGCCGGTACGGCATACCCTACGCCGGAAAACGTGCCCAGGTCGGTGGCAATGGCCGTATTGACGCCAATGACCTCGCCATCCAGGTTCAGCAGCGGGCCGCCGGAGTTGCCGGGGTTAATGGCCGCGTCTGTCTGGATGATGGCCGGGATGCTGAACTGATTGCCGCTGGCCGTGCGCGTTTCGGCGGGCAGGGTGCGGCCCAAACCGGAGACGATGCCGGTTGTCATGGAGCCATCCAGCCCAAATGGGTTGCCAATGGCGATGACAAACTGACCGACCTTCAGATTTTCCGAGTCACCCACGGGAACCGGGGTCAATTTGTCGGCGTCTAAGTCTACCCGAATCACCGCCAGGTCGGAGTCCGGGTCTGTGCCGATTAATTCCGCGTCTGCTTCAGTGCCATCGGCGAAGATGACCGTGATGCTTTCGGCGTCGGCGACGACGTGATTGTTGGTGACGATGTAGCCCTCGTCGTTAAAGACAAAACCGGAACCTTGCCCCACTTGCGGGCCGAAGAATTGGAACTCTTCGGGCAAATCTTCGGGGTCTATGTTTTCCGGCAAGGCGCTAGACTCGCTGCCGGAGACGATGACCTG
Source organism: uncultured Chloroflexota bacterium (assembly GCA_937958365.1). Classification (GTDB taxonomy): domain Bacteria; phylum Chloroflexota; class Anaerolineae; order Promineifilales; family Promineifilaceae; genus Leptovillus. Next base: position 6,758 of record CALFEW010000053.1, read on the forward strand.
GATGTTGACGACGGCCGGGTTCACCCGTTCGTACAGAGCAGTGAGGGTGTCCTCGAAGGCCTGCAAATCGAGGCTGGGGGTCTGGTTGGTTTGGGCGGGGGCGCTGGTGATGTTGCTGACGGGCACAACGGCCGTTGTCGGTTCTACCACCACATTTTCCGCCGCCGTTTCAGCGACAGGTAGGGTTTCAGCCTGGTTTACATTCAGACCGGCGCATCCGGCCAGGGCCAGAATGCTCATGATGATGACAGCAATAAAAGTTAAACGAAAAGAATGCTTCAAAATGCACCTCCAAGGTGGTCAATAAGACATGAGTTAAAACTTCCCGGAGGCTCCATTGCCAGGGGCAGGCATTGGGCAAAACCTCCGGGACGTTGATACACCACTGATTGTCTACCCAAATGGTAAAAAATGTGTAAATTGCGGGTTAGGGGGGTTTTAGAAAGGGGGAGGTTGAAAGATTAAAGACGAAAGATTAAAGACGACACCAACCTGTCTCCAATCTTCAGTCTTCAATCTTTAATCTTCTTTCCCAGATGGCGAGAAGTTGGGCAGGGACACGGACGGGACGGCCGTTACTCAGCTCGGCAAAGTAGCCGGTCTGGCGGGAAACGGCGGCGATCTGTTCGCCCACGCAAAGCTCGCTTTGCACCGTCCAGCGCGTGCGGCCCAGGTCGGCCACCCACATCTGGCCCAGCACGGCGTCGCCAAAGCGTACCGGGCGGCGGTATTCAATTTCCGTCTTGGTCAGGATGGGCGTCAGGCCGTCGGCCAGCATTTTCTCGATGGCGTAATGGGCGGCCAGCATTGCGGTGCGCAAATCCTCCAGCCAGCGGATGTACACCGCGTTATGGACGATTTGGGCGAAATCAATGTCATAGGTTTTCACCTGGATGGGAAGTTGGACGAGAAACGGCCGTGAGTCGTTCATCATATTTGAGACCCAACACGTCCTGCGTCAGCAATGATGCAGGACGAACGCTCCTATTTCACCACCGGCAGCAAAGCAACCTGCAATACTTCATCTACGCGCTTCACCAAAATAAACTCCACGTCCTGGCGCAGTTTCTTAGGAATGTCTTCCAGGTCGCGTTCGTTTTTCTGCGGCAAGATAAAGGTGCGAATCCCGGCGCGCCGCGCCGCCAGCGCCTTTTCGCGCACGCCGCCCACCGGCAGCACCCGGCCGCGCAGCGTGATCTCGCCCGTCATACTCACGTCCCGGCGAATCGGCCGGTTGGTAAACGCCGAAATAATCGCCGACGCCAGCGACACACCCGCCGATGGCCCATCTTTGGGCACGGCCCCTTCCGGCACGTGTAGGTGAATGTCTACTTTGTCAAATTCCGCCGGATCAATGCCCAACGCTTCTGCCTGACTGCGCGTATACGTCAGGGCGGCCTGAGCGCTTTCTTGCATCACGTCGCCCAACTGTCCGGTCAGCATCATGCCGCCCTTGCCCGGCATCAAGTTCACCTCGATAAATATGATTTCGCCGCCTGCGGCCGTCCAGGCCGCGCCGGTGGCTACGCCAATCTCGTTTTCTTCATGCAGCTCTTCAGTAGAAAAGCGTGGCGGACCCAGCAGTTCATAGACGCGCCGCCCCGTGATGCGCTTCGGGAAACGTTTCTTTTCGGCCACCGCCCTGGCAATTTTGCGGCAGATGTTGGCGGTCTCGCGTTCCATGTTACGCACGCCAGCTTCCCGCGTATATTCACGAATGATGGCTTTTAGGGCATCATCTTCAAAGCGAATCCCGCTGGCTTCCAAACCGTGTTGTTCAATCTGGCGCGGAACCAGGAACTGGCGGCTGATTTCCAGCTTCTCTTCTTCCAAATATCCCTGAAACTCGATGATTTCCATGCGGTCTTGTAAGGCCGGCGGAATGGTGTCCAGGTAATTGGCTGTGGTAATGAACAGCACTTTGGAGAGGTCGAAATCCAGCCCCAGGTAATGGTCGGCAAAGGCGTAGTTTTGCTCCGGGTCCAACACTTCCAACAGCGCCGCCGCCGGATCACCGCGAAAATCCTGACCCAATTTGTCCACTTCGTCCAGCATGAACAGCGGGTTTTTGGTTCCGGCGCGGCGCATAGCCTGAATGACACGGCCGGGCATGGCCCCGATATAGGTGCGGCGGTGGCCGCGAATCTCGGCCTCGTCGCGCACGCCGCCCAGGCTCATGCGAATGAACTCGCGGCCTAAGGCGTGGGCGATGGAGCGGCCAATGGACGTTTTGCCGGTTCCGGGCGGCCCGACAAAACACAAAATGGGGCTGCGCAGAGTCTTGGGCGCAATTTGCTTCACGGCGATGTATTCCAGAATGCGCTCTTTGGCTTTGTCCAGGCCAAAATGATCATCTTCCAGCACCTGGGCCGCGTGCAAAACGTTCAATTTGTCTTCGGACTCATCCAGCCAGGGCAGGTTAAGGATCCAATCCAGGTACGTGAGGATAATGCCTACTTCCGGCGACATGGGGGGCATGGCGCTGAGTCGGCTGAGTTCTTTGTCTACTTTGGCCCGAACGTCGGCGGGCATATCTTTTTTGGCGAAGGCTTCACGCAGCTCGCCGACTTCCTGGGTAAACACGTCGGTTTCGCCCAATTCGCCTTGAATGACGCGCATTTGCTCCCGCAAGAAATGTTCGCGTTGCGACTTGTCCATTTCTTGTTGGACTTGCATGTGAATCTGGTCTTCCAATTCCAGCACGTCCAGCTCTTTGGCCAGGGCGATGCTCACTTTTTGCAGACGTACAGCCGGGTCTATGGTTTCCAGAATGTCTTGTTTTGCTTCCAGTGGGGTGTTCAGGGTGGAGGCAATGAAGTCGGCCAGCCAGCCTGGCTCTTCGATGTTGATGGCGAAGGTGTAGGCGTCTTCCGGCAGGCTGCGATTGAGGCTGACGACTTTTTCAAACAGGGTGATGACGGCGCGCATAAGCGCTTCGGTGGTGCGGTCCCATTCCTGGGGTTCGCGGATGCGCCGGGCGCGGACGCGAATGTAGGGCGACCATTGGGTGTATTCGATGATTTCGACGCGGCGGCGGCCCTGGGCCAGCACGCTGGTGGAGTCGTCGGGCATGCGCAGCGCTTTGCCGATGGTGACTTCCGTGCCCAGGGCATAAATGTCGTTGATGCCTGGTTCGACGACTTCGCTGTCTTTTTGGGCGGCGACGATGATGTTTTCGTTGTTGGTAACGGCCGCTTTGATGGCCGCCAGAGAGCGCTCACGCCCCACGAACAGGGGCATCACCATTTGCGGGTAGAGAACGAGATCACGCAGAGGCAGGAAGGGGCAGTCTATATAGCCGTCCTGTTCGATGGCGTCTTCAATTTCAAACAATTCTTCTTCAAAGCCGGGGATACTGTCCATAAAGTCGGGATACTGGGACAGAATGAAATCCTCTTCACTGATCATTGAATCATAGTCCTTAGGAAACGATAAATAGATTTTGCGAGATTGGAGATTAGAGAGTGGGGATGGGAGATCGGGTCTTTTCAATCTCTGGTAGCCACTCTCCAGTTTCCTGGCAAAGTCTAACGTTATGTACGAACGGACCCTTGATGGGTAGTATCCGTATTCGGTAATCCGTATTCGGTAATCCGTATTCGGTATTCCGTATTCGGTATTCCGTAGGGCGCTAACTCTGGTAAATGCCTACGGAAAACGGTATACGGACTTCGGGTCACGGATAGTAGTCATGTCGGTTGGTGCAGCAACCCCGATTTTAGGCTTTCCCACTGATTTAGCAAGTCACCGACGACGATGATGGAGCCGGTGGCGCAAATGAGGTCGCCGGGTTGGGCAAGGGACCACACGGCCGTTAACGCTTCGCCGATGGATGTGCTGGCAACGGCCGTGCCGCCCTGCGCCGCCACCCTGTGCGCCAGATCCGCAGACGTGGCCGAGCGGGGGTGGTTGGCGCTGGTGGTGATGATGCTGTCGGCCAGGGGGACGAGTTGGGCCAGCATGTCGGTGATGTCTTTGTCGGCCGGCGCGCCGAAGACGAGCAGGAGCCGCCGGTAGGTGTAATCGTGGGTGAGGGCGTGGCAAAGGCGGCCAACAGAGTCGGGGTTGTGGGCGCAGTCTACCAGCAGGGTGGGGGTGCGGTCGTCGCCGGGATGGATGATTTCCAGGCGACCGGGCCAGTTGACTGTCGCCAGGCCGGTGCGCACGGCCGTTGCGTCTACCATCGGGAAGTGTGAATGGATGGCGTGCAGCGCCGCCACAGTCACGGCCGCATTCTCCAATTGATGGTCACCGTCCAACGCCAGCGTAAACGGCGCTTCCGGCGGGGCAAAGGCGGCGTCTGGCGTGCGGAGCAGTATCATTTGCTGCCGCTGTCCCTTGCCGCTGGGAATCCCAGCGTATAACCAGTTGGGTTCGTGGTCAGAACTGGGGGTGCGGCCCACAAAATCAATGGAGGAACCGCGCGCGGCGGCGATTTCTTGCAGGCGCTGCGCTGCTTCCGGCGCTTGTTGGGCGGAAATCACGGGGATGCCGGGTTTGATGATGCCGGCTTTTTCGTAGGCGATTTCGGCCAGGGTATTGCCCAGCAGTTCGGTGTGGTCCAGGCTGAGGCTGGTGATGACGGAGACCAACGGGTTGACGACGCGGGTGGCGTCGAGCCGACCGCCCAGACCGGTTTCGATGACGGCCACGTCTACCTGTTCTTGGGCAAAGTGGGCCAGGGCGATGGCGGTCACGGCTTCAAACCAGGTGACGTCGGCCACGTGATTGAGGGCGGTTTTGATTTCGGCCACCAGGTCTACAAAAGCGGGTTCGGAGATACGGCCGTCGGGGTCATCAGGTGTGAGGATGCGGATGCGTTCGCGGAATTCTTGCAAGTGGGGCGACGTGTACAGGCCCACGCGCAGTCCGGCGGCGTGCAG
>CALFEW010000054.1 GCA_937958365.1 uncultured Chloroflexota bacterium
CCAGCCCGCGCATCCTCAAGCCCAAAGAGCAGCGCATCGTCAACTTCCTGCTGCGGCTCAACTGCCCCATTCTGGTGCGCTCCACCGGTTTGCTGCACGCCCTGCAAGGCCAGACCGAGCAGCCGCTCATCGGCGATTTCAGCCTCAACGCGGCCAACGCCATCACCGCCCGTACCTTCTTTGACCTGGGTTTGGAACGATTGGCCCCCACCCACGACTTGAACGCGGCGCAAATCACCACGCTGGCGCAAGCCATCGGCGCGGAACGGCTGGAAGTGATCGCCTACCATCACCTGCCGGTCTTCCATACCGAACACTGCGTCTTCTGCCGCTTCCTCTCCGACGGCACAAGCTACAAAGATTGCGGCCACCCGTGCGAGAAGCACAAAGTAGAACTGCGCGACGTTCACGGCCGTTCCCATCCCGTGATGGCCGACGTAGGCTGCCGCAATACGGTGTTTGGCGCGGAAGCGCAAACGGCCGTCGCCCACCTGCCTGCCTGGCAAGAGGCGGGCATCGTCCATTACCGGCTGGAATTTGTGCATGAAACGGCCGTGCAGGTAACACAAATCGCCGAAGCGTTCCGGCTGGCGTTGGATGGCAAGATGGGCGATGGGGAGTTGAACGGCCGTTTACGCCAGATCGCCCCGCAAGGAACCACCGAAGGCAGCCTGTTTGTGCCCGATGATTATTTGTCGCTGCCGGTACTCCAATGATAGGGATGCAAGCAGTTCATGAATGAATTTGTCCTCATTGGTGCAGCTACCCTTTTACTCATCAGCGTCCTCGCCAGCAAAGTGTCCGACCGCTTTGGCGTGCCGGCGCTGCTGTTATTCCTGCTCCTGGGCATGTTGGTCGGCTCCGACGGCCCCGGCGGCATCTACTTCGACGACCCCGCCCTGGCCCAATCTTTGGGCGTGCTGGCCCTGATCCTCATTTTGTTCTCCGGCGGATTGGATACTGACTGGAATCGTGTCCGCCCGGTACTTAAAGAAGGCTTGCTGCTGGCGACGGTCGGCGTCTTTACCACCGCCCTGGCCGTTGGCCTCTTTGCCACGCTCGTCCTCGATTTTTCCCTGGTCGAAGGGTTGCTGCTTGGCGCTATTGTGTCATCTACGGATGCAGCGGCCGTTTTCTCCATTTTACGTTCCAGAGGCGCCAGCCTCAAAGGGCAGCTCAAGCCGCTGTTGGAATTGGAATCGGGCAGCAACGACCCGATGGCTATCTTTCTCACCATTAGCCTCATTCAACTGCTCACTCAACCCGACCTGCCGCTCATCAACCTGCTTGGTTTGTTTGTGCTGCAAATGGCCGTTGGGGCGGCCATGGGGTACGGCATGGGACGAGTGATGCTGACGGTTATCAACCGCAGCAAGTTAGGCTACGAAGGGCTTTACCCCGTCCTTACCCTGGCGTTGGTCTTACTCACCTTTGGCCTGACCGATTTGCTGCAAGGCAGCGGCTTCCTGGCTGTTTATCTGGTCGGCATTGTGCTAAACCACCATGATTTCATCCACAAGCGCAGCCTGACCCGTTTTCACGATGGCCTGGCCTGGCTCATGCAAATCGCCATGTTCCTGACGTTGGGCTTGCTGGTTTACCCCTCTCGTCTGGTCCCCATCATCGGCGTCGGCCTGCTCATTGCCGCCTATCTGATGTTTGTCGCCCGGCCGATCAGCGTCTTTGTTGGTTTGCTGCCCAGCGCCTTGAACTGGCGCGAAAAGACTTTTGTCTCCTGGGTGGGCTTGCGCGGCGCGGCCCCCATTATCCTGGCTACCTTTCCCCTGATCAGCCGACTGCCCCAGGCCGACCTGATCTTTAACGTCGTTTTTTTCATCGTCCTCACGTCGGTGCTGCTGCAAGGGACTTCCCTGACGCAGGTGGCGCGCTGGCTGAAGATGGACGCGCCGGCCGAACCGAAACGACTCTATCCCATCGAATATATGCCCATGACCGGGCTAAAGAGCGAACTGAAAGAGTTGACCATCCCGGCCGGTTCCACCCTGTCCGGCAAAGCCGTCGTCGAATTGGGCTTGCCCCCCGGCCTGCTCATCGTCCTCATCGCCAGAGGCGACGACTTTGTGCAGCCCGGCGGCGGCACTGTGGTGCAAGGCGGGGACACGCTGCTGGTCTTGTCCGATAAAAAAACGTATGCCGAAGTCCTTGCCCGGTTCAATGACAGTGGCCCGCCTGCCGGTAGCGTGTCGTAAATGGGGAATCGTGCGCCTGATGTGGACAAGCCGGAAAGAGGTTGTCCA
>CALFEW010000055.1 GCA_937958365.1 uncultured Chloroflexota bacterium
ATCCGTAATCCGTATTCCGTATTCCGTAGGACGCTACCTCTGGTAAACGCCATCGGATTACGGATTACGGTTTACGGTTTACGGAATACGGGTCACGGGTGATAGTTTCGCAAAACGCGGAGTTATGGGTTAACGGCCGTTTAGAGCTGATGCTCCTGGCGGTATTGGGCGATTTGCTCTTTGACGAGGCGCTGTTGGGAAACGGCCGTTTCCCACGGCGTCCGCAATTTCTCCTGAAAAGCTGTCTGCGCCTGGGCCGTTTCGTCGGCCATTCCCTGAGCCTGAACCAAAACCTGTTCCCGAATGGGCTTGATGATCTGCCGACTGAGCCGCACTTCGTCGCCGCCATCCTTTGCCAGCCACACGTCTAATGGCTGAGCGACGTTTGTGGTGAGGCCGCTGAGGGTGTGCGGCGTTTCGCCCAGCAGGTTGGTGGCCGCGCTCATCACTTCAGCGGCGCGCTGGCCTAAATTGAATGGCAGCCATTTATGTACGTCCTGGAACCACTGGTTGACCATTTCCAGGAAAGGCCCAATTTTTTCGACGGTGTTGGCGAGCAGTTCTTCCAGGGCAGTGAAGTAGGCCTGTAGTCTGGTTTGATGGCTTTCCAGCCAGCCACGGCCGTTTTCCAGCAGCGGAATGTGTTCTTCCAGTTCGGTCAGGGCCTGCTGGCCGATGGCTACTCCTTCGGCCAACAGAGGCGAGCGTGTCACCAGACCATTGAGCGAATCGGCAACGGCCGTTACCCCCTCCGCCAGCAGCGCCGAAAAGTCCACGGCGTCCATTTGCTCATACAAAGCCACCAGGCCGCTCATCACGCCCAGTTGTTCGGTCGCTTTGTTGAGTTCCAGAGACAGCGCTTCCGCCTGGGAGTTGGCGCTGCCAATTTGCCCGGCGTCTAAACTGCGGCGGGCGGCGTCCAACTCCGCTTGCAGGCGCAAATTATCGGCCTCGGCAGCGGCCAGTTTGCTGAACAATTCGGCCAGATCATCGGCAGAAGTGAGCAGGGTTTGGGTGGTAGGCGAGACGGCCGTTATTTCCACTGGTGCAGGAGAAACGGCCGTGGCCCGGCGCGTCAGGGCGGTGGCGCCTGCGCCTGCCGCCACTGCCGCTAAAGTCGTCATCGCGGCCGTCCGCAAAAATTCCCGCCGCCGGTCATCATATTCTTCTTCATGAATAGACATAATGCTCTCCTATCGCCAATTACCCGGCAAACGCCTGACGCCTGAAGTTGCTTTATTCGGCGTTGCGATACCCCAGACGGCGCAGCGCCTTTTCGTCGCGCCGCCACTTGGGTTCCACTTTCACCCACAAATCCAGGTACACCTTGCTTTCGGTCAGCGCTTCGATTTCTTTACGCGCTTCCGCGCCAATATGTTGTAACTGCTGCCCTTTTGCGCCAATCAAAATGCGCTTGTGGGCGTCGCGCTCGACATAAATGTTGGCGCTGACGTAAATGACGCCGTTTTCTCGTTCCTTAAATTCCTGAACGACAACGGCCGTGCCATAAGGCACCTCATCGCGCAGTTGCAGCATAATCTGCTCCCGAATCAGTTCGGCGGCCAGATCGCGCACAAACAGGTCGGTGATCTGGTCGGCGGGATAATAGCGCGGCCCTTCGGGTAAGGCGGCGATGATCATCTGCCATAGTTCATCACGGCCGTTGCCCCTGGCCGCCGAAAACAAAATCCACGGCGCTTTCGGCAGCAGGGCGCGAAACGCCTCGGTGCGCGGCAGTACGTCTTCAGCCGACAATCGGTCGGCCTTGTTCATCGCCAGGATGACGGGCACATGTTCGCCCAGCGCCGCCAACTGCTGGCTGATGATCTGGTCGCCGGCGCCTGGCGGCTCCGTTGCATCCACCAGCCACACGACCACGTCCGCGTCGTTCAGCGCCTCGGTCGCCACACCGACCATAAATTCGTCCAATTTGTGACGTGGCTTGATCAGACCCGGCGTGTCCATGAAGATGACTTGATAGTCCGGTTGGGTGACAATGCCAAGTTGGCGGATGCGCGTGGTTTGCGGGCTGGGCGTCACGATAGCCAGCTTTTGCTGCATGAAGGCGTTGAACAGAGTGCTTTTGCCGGCGTTGGGCCGGCCGACAAAGCTGACAAAACCGGCTTTATGACCGGCGGGCGTCTCTTCCCAGGTTTCGGTTATTTCAGGTTCATTCATTGGAATTTTCTCGTTATCATTATGTTTGCAGATTTATGAATGGTACGCGGATGAGCGCGGATAAAGCGGATTTTCGCGGTTAAGCCAGTAAAGAATTTGCGTTGATCCGCCGCATCCGTGAATCCGTGAAAATCTGCGACCTATTTCTTAAGAGTGCAAATGTACCGGTTAAGTTAAAAGAGTGATGTTAAGCTGTTGGACATGCCACAACACGCCACCTTCATTCTACCATTCAACGCCGACTTCCATAGAATTTTAGCATAAACATGGATATTAGAACAAGCGTGCTATTTATCACAACATCAAAGCGAAGCGGGCCAAGATACGGAATCGGATCGCCGCGCCAGAAGCTGATGGCGGCGTAACCCAGGCTGAGCAGACCCAGGGTAAACCAGAAAAGCTGTCCGCTGCGCCAACGTTTGGCGGTCAGCCAGGCCAGGGCAAAGACAAGCAGCGCCCAGGCCAGGCCCAGAAGCTGCGTGGCGTAACGCACGGCAAACAGACCATATTCGTCGGGGGCGGCGATGGCGAATGGTCTTAAAGTGGTTTCCAGACCATAGGCGCAGCCGTGGAGCCAGCAGGCCAGCCAGCCAAAAGCCTGGCCTAGAGCCAGGCCGGGGGCAAATAGATCGGCGTAGGCGGCGAAGCGGCTTTTGCGCCAGGCGCACCACAGCCCCAGACCGAGCAATGCGCCGAACAGCGCGCCGTGGTAGGTGTAGCCGCCTTGCCAGATGCGCCAGATAGCGGACGGCCGTTCCCCAAAATACCCCCACTGCATCACGACATACCCGGCCCGACCACCAATCAAACCAGCCGCCAGCGCCGCCAGCGCGGCATCCGGCCAGCCGGGCAGGGCGTCCTGGCGGGCGCGCCAGGCGGTCATGCCCAGCCCGGCCAAAATACCCAGCCCCATGAAGATGGTGTAACTGTAGAGTAAGATTGGGCCAATGCGGCCTAAAAGTGGCGTCATCAGGAGACAATGGTAGACGAACCCGGCTAATAAGCCAACCGTGAGAAAGGCAGGCAATCATTTACCGGCTGGATCGGCTCATCTATAATGGCACTGTGTTTGCTGATTGCTGAATGGGACGCGGATAAACACCGATGCGGCTGATTTTCGCGGATAAAAACCATCGCTATCAGCGTTAATCCGCCGCATCCGTGAAA
>CALFEW010000056.1 GCA_937958365.1 uncultured Chloroflexota bacterium
CAGAGGTTCTACAGGTCCAATCTCTGTGCCCTCAGTGTCTCCGTGGTGAGTAGTTACTCTTGAACGCAAAAATCTCCGGGAATGGTAGTTGCCCGGAGATTTTATAATGCAAACAGAGAGGTTTTTTAAGAGGTGGGAACCTGTCGTGAGACGCGGCGTTGACGACGGGCAGCCTTCTTCATTTTAATGCGCTTGACTTCGCTCTTGGAGACGAACCAGCGCTTGCGGCGCACGTCGGCCAATACTTTGCTTTTCATGACTTCTTTGCGAAAGCGCCGGAGCAATTGCTCTTGCGATTCGTTGTGTCGTAATTCGACCTTTGGCAAGTTTTCCTCACCTCCTCGTGTTTGGTTTCATCCATTTTCAGGCACACGCGGCGCGTTTTGACGACAGAAAGTAAGTGTCCGCAAAACATTGGCGTTTGTGGCTGATTGATAACGAAGTTGAACTCTACGTTGGCGGGGTCGGGATGGCGCCCAGCACTTTTTTAACATGTGGCACGCCACACTTCGACTCTCCAGTCTACCTTTAGAGGGTAGATGTGTCAAATTATCGCAACGATAGAAAATCTTTGCCTTGCAGGCGGTCTTCGATTTTTTGCCAGATTTGGTCCAGGTGTTCGTCGTACTGCACGTAGTCGAGGTTGTCGGTATCTACGGTCAGCACCGGGCTGAGGCGGAAGGCCACCGACCAGCGGTCGTACAGTTTGTTCAGGCGTTCCAGGTAGGCGGCGTCTATCTCTTGTTCGTAGTCACGGCCGCGCTGCTCGATGCGGCGGCGCAGGGTTGGCACAGAGGCGCGCAGGTAGATGACGAGGTCGGGCGGGCGCAACATCGTTGCCAGGGTGCGGTACAGATCGAAGTAACAGTTCCAATCGCGCTCGCTCATGGCGCTCTGGTCGTAGAGGTTGCGAGCGAAGATTTCGGCGTCTTCGTAGACGCTGCGATCCTGGACGACGGATTTGTTGAGTTGGAGCAGGCTGTGGTGCTGGCGCAGCCGCCGGGAAAGAAAAAATACCTGGGATTGAAAGCTCCATTGGCGCATGTCCTGGTAAAAGTCGGCCAGGTAGGGGTTTTCTTCGACGGCTTCGTAGACCGGTTCCCAGTTGAGTCGTTGGGTGAGCAGGCGCACCAGGGTGGATTTGCCGACGCCGATGTTGCCGGCGATGGTGATGAAGTATGTTTCCATGGCTCAGTTTTTGTCCTCAATGAGGGCGGTGGCCTGGCGCACGGCCGTTGCCCCACTGTCCGGTCCGTAATAGGTGCTGTAAATCTGGCCTTCGGCGTCCAGTAAGGCCAGCGCCAGATGGCGGCTGATGTCCGGTACGCGGTAGGCCTGGCACACTTTGCCTTGCCAGTCCGGCAGAATAATCAGGTGATCGCGGGGGTCGTATTGTTCTGGGATTTCTTTGACGGCTTGCTCGTAGATGGTGTTCATGACGCGCCGCGCCGTGCCATGCATCAGGCGGGGGATGGCGTGAAAATCAACCACGTTCAAAATCATCAATTGCTGTGGGTCGTTGTAGTGGCGGCGCACAGCTTTGACCAGGTCCTGGGTGTTGCGGGCGGTCTGGTAATCGCTGAAGCTGAGCAAAACAGGGCGGCCCCGGTATTGGCTGGGGGTGATGGGTGTTTCGGTGTAGACGGCCGTTAACGTAAACGGCGGCGCGGTCATTCCGGTAGGTAAAAAATCGGTCATAGGACTCCTTTGTGGGCGATAAAAAGGCCGGTTTCTTTTTGGATGTGATACGCGCCCTGGTCGGCGATGATCGCCGCCAGGCGACTCTCCAGGGTGGCGGCGTCTTCTGGCGTTATGAACTGCGACAGATACATGGAGTGCAGGTAAGCGAGCAGGGGCGCAACGGCCGTGACCCGCAGCCCATCCTCGTACAACACCAGGTCTACAGGGGCGAAGGTGGTGGATAGCAAGGCACGGCCGTTTTCCAGCCGAAACGCCAGTTGCGGCCAGGCGTCGGGCAGGGCAGGGGCGAATTGACGAGCCAGTTCTTTGAGTTCGCGCATGTGGTTGTCGCCGTTGGTGGCCGCGAAGAAACGGCCGTCCGGCTTCAAGACCCGCCGCACTTCTTGCAGCGCTTTGGGCAAGTCTGGTACGTGGTAGAGCATGTGGTTGGCAACCACCACATCAAAACTGGCGTCGGGGAAGGGCAGGTCTTCAATGCTGGCTGTCTGGAAATGGAAGCCGGGTTGGCCGGTTAGCGCCATCCCCGCCTCGGCAATCGCCGATTCTGCCTCGGCGACCATGCCCGGCGATAAATCGGTGAGGGTGATGGCGCAGCGGGCGGGAATGCGCTCCAGGTTTTGCCGCCACAGCCAGCCAGGACCACAACCACATTCCAGAACGGCCGTGCCCGGTTCCAGCGCCAATTGGTCAAACACCCACGCCTGCCAGTCTTGCCGGTTGACGCTGAAATCTCGATGCAGCGCCGCCCGCGCATCCAGGTTTTGCGAAGTGCGATACTGCTGGTCGCGTAAATATGTTTTGTCTTGAAACGTTGGTTTTGTAGACATAAAAATCCTTATTGTGTCAAGTCAGGCCCTGCTCAACCTGACTGCATGTTTTTCAGCCGCTTAAACTGGGCATATGGGAAAATATCAATCACCTCGCCGATTTTCAAGCGGGTCTGCACTGAATGCCAGTATTTTACGTCAAAAAGGTCCGCGTGGTGGGCCAAAAAAGCCTCGCGAATACGCCCGGACAGCCCCATAAAATGCTCGAACTCCTCCGGGAAATAATCGTTGTCGTTGACGGTGTACCACGGTTCCGACGCCAGATCATCATCGTAGTAAGCGGATTGGGGCATTTTACGGAAGTTGCAGGTTTCCAGCAGGCACAATTCATCGTAATCGTAAAAAATCACACGGCCGTGCCGGGTAACGCCAAAATTCTTGAGCAGCATGTCACCGGGAAAAATGTTGCTCACGGCCATGTCTTTGATGGCGTTGCCGTAATCAATGGCTGCGGCCACGGCCGCTTCTTCAGACGCCTCGCTCAGGTAAATGTTTAATGGGATGATCTCCCGTTCTACGTAACAGTGCCGGATGATGACGCATTCGTCTTCGAATTGCACGGTGTTGGCGGCCACGGCTTGCAATTCTGCCAACAGATCCACTTCAAAGCGGCAGCGTTCGAATTTCAGAAACTCGAATTCCTGCGCATCCACCAACCGCCCGGCGCGATCATGGCGAAAAACCAGTCTGTACTTGTCCATCACGTCCTGGCGCGTATTTTTCTTGGGGTAGGCGAAGCGGTCTTTGATGAGCTTAAACACAACGTCGAAGGCGGGCATGGCAAACACGGTCATCACCATGCCCTTTTCGCCGCGAGCAATTTCAAATTTGTCGTCGGAAACGGCCAGGTGTTGCAGCAAATCGCGGTACAGTTCCGTTTTGCCGTGTTTGTTGTAGCCGATGGAGATGTACAGTTCGGCGTCCCGTTTGCGCGGGATGATGGATTTGAGGAAGCGCACCAGGTCATACGGCCGTTCCACTTCCACCTGAAAATAAGAGCGGGTAAAGCTAAACAAGATGCTCAGATCCGTTTCATCCAGCATCACCGCATCCACCACCACTCCCTGCGGCGTATTCAACAACGCCAGCGCCAGGGGAATGAGGTGCGAGGCGCTGAACATGCGCCCCACCAGATATGCGCCCTTCCCGCGAAAAAAAATAGAGCGCACTATCTCCACCCGGCTGACAAAACGCAGTGCGCCAATGTCGCGCAGGCACGCTTCCACGGCTCCGGCTATCCCATGGGTGTCTCGTTCCAGGTCTTCGTAAGGCGTTGCAAACGTGTACGCCGTCAGAATTTCCGTAAACAGATCGGCCGTAGATGTGGCGCGGGTGAAGGTCTGGTAGATGGGCATACGCGAAGGTGTGGGGGGCGTGTCAAAATCGGTTGCCACAAATTCAAGCTGCTCATCCACGCCCACCGTCGTAAAGATGCGCCGGGTCACAGAGTTGAAAAACGTCTCTGCCTGCTCCCAATCATCCCGTGCCGTAATTAACCCGGAATAAACCGCTTTGGCGCCGGCCCACACGGCCGTACTCTGCAACCGATCCCCCAACAGTTGGCGGATACTCTTCTCCAGATCATCCACCACCCGCCGGTATAAATCCAGGCGGGCGCGGGCATTTTGTTGTCCGCCGTGCCAGTCCTGCGCTTCAAACAGATCCTTTGCCCGGCGTGTATAAAACTTAAATTGTGTCGTGTACTGGTTAAAAGCGTCATGAATCGCTTGTGCGGCCATATTGGCCAGGCGGCTGTCGGTAAATTGGGCCATGTATTACCCCCTGGGAAATTGGGAAATGTGGGAACGTGTGCCGTTTACAGTGTGTCGTAAGCAGTGTACAGTTTACAGTGCGACAGGCAAACTGAAAACCGACAATATGGCAGTTCTCATGAGGCGCATGTTTAAGAGCATTGTCGGTTGAACGAATTGCCCTAAAATTGGCCCACCACAAAGCGAATTTAGTCCACAGATTACACAGATTCTTAATCGGTGAAATCTGTGTAATCTGTGGATAACCTTTTTGGTTCTGGCTTGTCCAGGTTAGGAGGTTAACCTGAAAATGATGCCTACACCCGCCACA
>CALFEW010000057.1 GCA_937958365.1 uncultured Chloroflexota bacterium
GTGGTCGACGCAGCCGTCCAGGGTGACGTTGAGGCTGAAGGTTAGAAGTCCCATGCGAGTTTACTCCGAGTTGGGGTCATAATATTTTTATCGGGTTTGTAGCGTTAAGAAGGCGGTTTAGTGAAGTAGTCTAACTAACTTGCCCATGTGATGATTTACCTGGAACAGATAATGGCAAAAATGCCCTGAGATAGCCCAAAACTCTTGAAACTTTGGTGGATTTTTTGATATGCGACGAGTTTTTGCCCCAAACTCATGTGATTCTAGAGCCGTTTCTATTGTGTCTGCAACAGAGGCAAGTATCAGATTATGGTGATTTACTGCTGATGTATTAATATCTAAGCGGTAAATGATGCGACAAGTTTACACGAGTAGTAACGCTTCAGCAACTCCTTATCGTTACAATCCCCGGGTTACACTGAGTCGCAAGTCAAACATCGGGTAAGGGAATGGCTTCGGCCAAATCCTCTTTCAATATGGCGTAGATACGTAATATGTCCTTTTTTTCACGCCACTCGAGAGAGTTATCCATCACAGATGGGGAATTTTACCTGATTTCTATGGTGTATCTCTCGAGAGATGTGAATTTTCGGACGTATTGCGTATTTACGCCAAATATGCATAGCACCCTAGGCCCAGGAATTCTTCGCCACCGTACAAAACAAGTTCCATTACGCCATTCATGGACGGACGGCGGCTGAACTCATCACCGAGCGGATCAACAGCCAGTCGCCAGCGATGGGTCTTCCCAACTGGTCAGGACAGGTGGTGCCCGCGAAAGAGGCCCGTATTGCCAAAAATTATCTCCAAGAGCTTGAACTGAAACGGCTCAACCTGCTGGTGGAGCAATTCCTGGCTTATGCGGAGTTGCAGGCGGTAGAGAAACGACCGATGTACATGCAGCAGTGGATTTAGAAACTGGATGACTTCTTGCGCTTCAACGAGAAAGCGATTTTGCAAGGCAAAGGCAAAGTATCGCGCCAGGACATGGAAGCCAGAGTGCGCGAGGAATTGCAGCGCTATCAGGAGCAACAGAAGCGACTGGAAACTGGCGACAGCTGACCCCGCATTGGGGAATGATCATCCACGTTGTGGTCTATAGGATACTTTTGTGGTGGTAGAAACGGCCGTTTTGCCCCCGTTACTTCCCTCATCTCAGCCTAATTTTCCTCCTCAACTAACCGTACATATTAACCGTATGTACAAAAAATAGCCAGAACAGCAGGCGAAAGTAAGGTTGTTTTTGAGTCAATGCGTGGACATTTCTAATTGCCGTTGACAGTAAAACGAAGATTATTTCCAAACCTCCAACTGTGACCCTATCAACGAGTAGCTGAAATCGAAGGCAGGAAAAGGGTATAAGGCACGGTGATGGTAATGGCACTAACCGGGCTGCTGTTACCGGCCGGGTCCACGGCCGTTACCTGATACACATGCGTCCCCAGAGCCAGTGGCCCAGCCGGTGTGCATTCCCAAAGGCCGGTGAGCGGTACGGCCGTTTCACAAATCACCCCATCGCCATCAGCGGTGATGGTCAGGGTTGCGCCCGGTTCGGCCGTGCCGTGGAAGCTGGTTTCCCCGGCAGCCGGGGCGTTGACCTCCGGCGCGGTAGGCGCTGTCTGGTCTATCGTCACCGTCAGCGCCGTGGCCGCGCTTTCGTTATGGGCGGCGTCAATGGCGACCACTGTCAAGCTGTGGCTGGCTTCGCCCAGTGGATTGGCGGGTGTACACTGCCAGCCGCCATGGGCAACGGCCGTGTCCGAACAAATCGCCCCGCCAGCCGCACGCACCACCACTTGCGCCCCCGATTCGGCCGTGCCAACGAAGGTCGGCGGGTCTTGATGGGTTGCGCTGCCGTCGGCGGGCGCGGTGACGATGGGCGGGTCGGGCGGCGTCACGTCTGGCCCCGTCACCGTGACGGTAACGGCCGTCGAGCTGCTGGCCCCGACATCATCCCAGATGGTCAAGGTAACGAGATGTGTCCCTAATTCGGTGTAGGTGTTGTACGCGGTTGCGCCCCAGTATTCGCTGCCATCGGCAAAAGTCCAGAGAATGTTGCCAACGGAACCATCCGGGTCGTAGGAACCGGCCGCGGAGAAGGTCACGTCAAGCGGTGGTTGACCGGCGGCGGGCACGGCCGTACCGACCGCAACGGGTAGTTGATTCGGGTTTTTAGCCTGGATGGCTACGGTATTAACGCTGGTTGCGCCGTCGTTGTCGGTGAGGGTCAGGTGCGCCACGTAGTTACCGGCCGTCGTGTACAGATGGCTGGGATTGGCCTCGGTTGAACTGGCTCCATCGCCAAACTCCCAGAGGTAGGCCGCAATGCTGCCGTCCGGGTCGCTGCTGCCGGCGCTGTTGAAATTCACCGTGAAAGGCACAACGCCGCTGCTGACGTTGGCCCCGGCGCTGGCAACCGGCCAGGCGTTGCCGTCCATGCCATAGCGCGTAACGCCCACCCGGTAGGCGGCAAAAGGCGCTTCGTTGCGCATGAGGGAGTTTGTGAGCAAGGCGACGCCACCGGACGCGGTGACGTTGGGGAAGGCTTCGGCCAGCGGTGAGGTGGAAAAGGCGAAGCCCTTGGGGTCCACAATTGCGCCGCCGGGGCTGAGGCGCATCCCGAACAAGTCGCTGCGGGCGTCCAGTTGGTCTAACGTGTGTGGGGCAAACCGGTTC
>CALFEW010000058.1 GCA_937958365.1 uncultured Chloroflexota bacterium
CAGGATCAGGATCATCGGCATTTCTTCTAATATAAGTCGTGCAGTCTGTTCCTTGAGAATACAGGTTATTTCCATCGGCGTATCCTGTATCTGGTCCCTGCTCATACACAAAGCCATCACTTGAGCGATTAAACACAGAAAAAATGGTGAACTTGTTCAACGTGATGGACCCGCTAATTAATGCATCAACTTCAGTGCCGTTAAAATACAGTGCTGGCTGACCATTGAAGGAGTCGGTGTTAAATGTGGGTCGCTTGCCACCATCACTCTGAGTGGCATGGGCAGCATTGCCGCTCTGGTCTTGCCAGCAGCCGGCCGTATTCGTATTTCCCGCCACGCCTGTGCAGTCATCATTGACAAAGACGCCTCTGTCAGCGCGCAGCCATAGTTCCAGAGTGCTTAAGCCGTTTGTTGTGCCCACACCGCCAGGACCGCTGCCGGGCGTGGCCAGCGTATAGGCTATGGGGGGCGCGGCCCACCACAAAACCAGCATTACAAGGCTAAACAACAGCAAAAGGCGCAATTTGCCCACTATGCTGGCAGCGCGCCCGGACATTTGTCTGCTATCCCTTTCCCCTCTCATATTCGTGGCCTCCTGACCGATTGGTTGAATTACGCCGTCTGATTTGAACACAAACGGCCGTATACCAAAAGTAACTCAGAATCATCGTGTTTTCAATGTAAGCCTCTGCTGAAGAATTCCTTGCGTACTACTGGCAAACGTAACAGATTTCGCTAAATTGTTACTTCTCACGTGGGAATTTAATGTCGTGAGTGTCGTAAATCAATCGAAATTATACAAACTGCCATTTCCATATAGGTTAGAATTTGGTAGTAAATCATGCTTTGCCTCTATTGACCAATACCATCGAAGGCATAGAATGGTAACGGCCGTCTGGCTATCCATCCCAAACCATGTGGAGGTTGTTCGCTTGATACTTCGTCTTCCCCTTAAACGTTGTCGGCTTTTTTTGTTTAACTGGCGGAGTGCATCGTGAAGGTGGGTCTTATACCGGCCGCCGGATTAGCCCAAAGGTTAGGCATCACCACCCCCAAAGAACTGCTTCTCCATGAAGGGCAGGCCATTATTGATTACAGCATAGACCATCTCATCGCCGCCGGAGTTGGCCGGATTGTGATCGTCATCCGCCAGGGCAAAGAAGCCATCCGAGACCATGTGGAACAAAAGTACAACGGCTTCGCCTTTGAATTTGTCTACCAAACCGGCGAAATTGGGCGGCTCATTGATGCCATCAAAGCGGCCCAGACAACCATCAAAGGCCACGACGTTTATTTCTGCATGGCCGACACGCAAATTAAGCCCAATCCATTTCAACCTTACCTGGGCCAGGAACTCCTTTTGCTCTGTTTCCGGGCGTCTGGGGACGAGTGGCGGCATTTTGGCGTGGTAGATACGCAAGTGCGGCGCATCGTGGACAAGCCGTCCGAGTTTGTCAGTGACGTTTGCTGGGGCGCTCTGGTCTGGCGTCCGCAATTTACGCAAAGGATCATGGCCGCGTCTGACCTGACGGCCGTAATGAATCAGGCGGATTGGGATTACAAAATCTGCATAGACGTGTACAAAGATATTGGCACATGACGTTACCCCAAAGTCAGGATCCACTGTCATTCGCCTCAACTGTCAGCGGTTGGGGCGATCCCCGATTTGCGGCACGGGCGCGCCCAATCCCTGTACCAGACCGGCTCAACAAAGTTCCCAGGGGCAAATTTCGTCTGGCGGATGAAGCGGCGCTTTTCTGGCGTGTATTGCGGACCGCCCGCCAGGAGCGCGTTCTGCTGCTGTTTAGTTCCAGGGGTTACTTGAAGCCGGAACTGCTGGCAACGGCCGTTATCGGCCTGTGGCCCAGGCGCAAACGGCCGGTCATCATCTTTTACGGCGAAATGTACGAACCGGATACCGGGCTGCGCGGCGTCATCGAACCCCTGGTCATGAAACTGGCCGACCGCGCCGTCTTTCGTTTTGCCGTGCATTCCCAGGCAGAAATCCCCGTTTTTGCCCGCCTCTGGGGTATTGATCCGGGCAAAATACGCGCCTGTTCATTTTTCAACAAAAACGCCCGGCCCGGCGTTAGCGTGCCCGCCAAGCCACGCGGCCAACACATCTTCGCCGGCGGCACCTCCTTTCGTGATTATGAACCGCTGCTAGAAGCGGCGCGTTTGCTGCCAGACCATGAATTTGTCATCGCTACCAACCGGTTAGACGGCCGTTCCGATCTGCCGCCCAACGTCAAAACCGGGTTGGTTCCTCCGGCCGAGTTCGATAGGTTGATAGACACGGCTGCGGCCGTCGTTGTGCCGCTGCGCCAGGACGTGCAGCGCATCATCGGCATGTTGACGTATCTGCAAGCGATGTGGGCCAAAAAGCCCACCATCGTCTCCGACACACTGGGCGTGCGCGAATATGTTGAAGATGGCCAGACAGGCATCATCGTCAATGGCTCGCCGGAGAGTTACGTGGCGGCCATTCAGTGGGTGTTGGACCCGGCCAACGACGGCCGTGTTCACCAAATGTGCGAAGCAGCCCACGTCGCCGTCGGTCAACAATTCACCATCGAAACCCACGTCACCCAACTTTTGGCCATTGTAGACGAGGCTCTGGCAGCAGTGTCTACCGGGGTATGAATGTGTTACAATGCCGTCAGTATCCACAGCCTGACGCAAATAATTTACATAAGGAGAGTTTCTCATGGCAAATTTTTTGAAAATCGCCCAATTGGATGACGACGGCGTTGGCAAAATTCGCGCCCTGGAAATAGAAACAGGCAAACACGTCATGGCCTTCACATCCGGCCTGGAAATTGCCAATCTGACGGAAGCGCAGTTGGCGAAGGTACGCACCCTGGAAGAAGAGTTGGGCGTCACCCTCCTGGTATACCAATCGTAATTTAATCGCCACGCGAAGCGTTTGTTAAGGGCATTATGACAACTAACCGGCAATCAGACACCATCGCCGTTCGTCCCGACGAACGCTTCGACGAGGCGAAACTGGCAGCGTATTTACATGGCCGTCTCCCCGGCAGCACCCAGCCCCTCACTGTGCGCCAGTTTGGCGGCGGCGCGGCCAACCTGACTTACCTGCTCGATTATGGCGCGCACCAATACGTGCTGCGCCGCCCACCCCTCGGCCCCGTCGCCAAATCCGCCCACGACATGGCCCGCGAGTACAAAGTGCTGTCGGTGCTGCACCAGGCCTTCCCCTACGCGCCCAGAGCTTTTTTGTATTGTGACGACACGGCCGTTATCGGTTCAACCTTCTTCGTGATGGAGCGGCGACAGGGCGTGGTCGTGCGCCGGACCATCCCGTCGGAATACGCCGGCCAACCCGACGCCGCCCGGCGCATGAGCGAAGCCCTGGTAGACGCCCTGGCCGCCTTCCATGCCGTAGACTACCAATCCATCGGCCTGGGCGACCTGGGCGAGCCGGATGGTTTTATCGAGCGGCAAATTGAGGGGTGGTACGGCCGTTGGCACAAAGCCAAAACCGCCGACGTCCCCGCCATGGACGCCGTTTATCGCTGGCTGCAAACCAACCGGCCACCGACCACCGGCTACTCGCTCGTCCACAACGACTACAAACTAGACAACGTCATGCTCCATCCGACCAATCCCGGCCAGCTTGTCGCCATCTTCGATTGGGACATGTGCACCCTCGGCGACCCGCTCAACGACCTGGGCGCGCTGCTCTGCTACTGGAGCGAACCCACCGACCCGCCCTACTTCCAGGCGATGGCGATGATGCCAACGGGCGACAAGGGTTTTTTAACCCGGCAGGAACTGGTCGAACGGTACGCCGCCCAAAGCGGCCGTTCTGTCGGCGACATTCGCTTTTACCATGCGCTGGGTCTTTTTCGGCTCACGGTCATCATCGCCCAAATTTACATCCGCTACCACCGCGGCCAGACCCAAGACCAACGCTTCGCCGCCTTCGGCCCGATGATTCCGCTGATGGCGCAGGCAGCCCTGGACGTGGCGCAACGGCCGTGAGGGAGAGAGACTGGAGACTGGAGATTAGGGATTGGACAATCTCCAATCTCTAATTTCTAATCTCCTATTACACCAAGATGATCACCATTTATCTCTTCTTCGTGAACCTGATGCGGCGCATCCGCATTGGCATGAAGGACCCGGAGTTTCGCGGCCTGTTTTACACGGCCGTGATCATCGTAGCTCTGGGTGGCGTGTTTTATCACCATATCGAAGGCTGGTCGTGGCTCGATTCGTACTACTTCACCATCATCACCCTGACGACGGTGGGCTATGGCGACTTTGCGCCGCAAACCAGCCTGGGCAAAATCTTCACCATGCTCTACGTGGTGCTGGGCCTGGGCATCATTTCCAGCTTCATCCTGCTGCTCGCCCGGCAGACAGAGGACGCGCCGCCGCTGTTTCATCGGCTGCGCGGCCATAACAAAAACAAGGCCGCCAACGCAACAACGGACACGGCCGTTTCCACCCCAGAGGATAACCAACCATGAGCTATCACTCCATTTTTCGCCCGGACCTGTTTGCCGGGCAAACGATGATCGTCACCGGCGGCGGCAGCGGGATTGGCCGGGCAACGGCCCACGAGCTGGCTTCGTTGGGCGCGCACGTGGTCATTGTCGGGCGCACGCCGGAGAAACTGGCCGCCGTGCAGGCGGAAATTGAAGCGGCGGGCGGATCGGTAACGGCCGTATCCGCCAACATCAAAAAAGAGGAAGAAGTCGTCGCCCTGTTCGGCCGCGTGTTGGCCGAGCGCGGCGCGGTGCATGGTCTGGTCAACAACGCGGGCGGCCAGTTTGCCAGCCCGGCCGAATTTATCAGCCTGAAAGGGTGGACGGCCGTTGTCGAAACCAACCTCACCGGCACCTTCCTCATGTGCCGCGAAGCCTACAACCGCACCATGAACCAACACGGCGGCGTCATCGTCAACATGCTCATGGAAAACTGGCGCGGCTTCCCCGGCATGGCCCATTCCGCCGCCGCCCGCGCCGGCATCGAAAACCTCACCAAAACCCTGGCCGTCGAATGGGCGCGTTCCGGCGTGCGCCTCAACGCCGTCGCCCCCGGCCTCATCGCCTCCAGCGGCCTGGACAACTACCCGGAAGCCATGCGCCCGATCATCGAGCAAACCATCCAGGACGCCCCCTTCAAACGCATGGGCACAGAAAGCGAAGTTGCGGCCGTCATCACCTTTCTGCTGTCGCCCGCGGCCGCCTACATCAGTGGCGAAGCGATTAGAATAGACGGGGCCAGCTCGCTCTGGCGCAAAACCTGGCTCATTGAGGACCACAAAAACGCCCCACTGCCGTATAATGGTTTCCAGGAAAATGACTGAAGGAGCGTAACCGCGTGAACCGATTTGATGAACTGTCGCAGCAAATCATCCCGATCCTGAAACCCTACGTCAAAATGATTGCCGTGTTTGGCTCGTTTGCGCGTGGCGAAGAGACAGACACCAGCGACCTTGATCTCCTGGTCGAACTGAAGGCTCCGGGTGAACGGCCGTCATTGGGCTTGCGGTGGTTTGCCATCGAAGAACAACTTAGCCAGAAAGCGGGACGACCCGTTGAAATAGTGAATGAAGATGGTTTGAGTCCGCATATACGACCGTTTATCGAACAAGAAAAAGTCATTATCTATGTCGAAAACTGACCTCGTGTACCTTAAACACATGTTGGACGCCATCCAGCAAATTGAAGAATACCTGGAAGATGTTTCAAGTGAGAATTTTTTGGGGACAAAACTTACCCAAGATGGCGTTATTCGGCAGTTGGAAATTCTTGGTGAAGCCAGCAATCAAATTTCAGACAGCACAAAACAGGCTTACCCTCATGTCCCCTGGGGCCAGATCATCGGCTTACGCAACAGACTCATTCACGCCTATTTCAGCATCAATCTCTGGATGATTTGGGAAATCACCGAAATCGATTTACCTCCGCTTAGAACGGCCGTTACCCAAATCATTTACAACCTTGAACATAAACACTGACAAGATTGGTCTAATCTCACCATAGGAAGGAGCGCACGATGCAATTTTTACACGGTGGTGAACTGATAGCCCGGCAGTTGGCGGCGCAGGGCGTAACGGCCGTTTACGGCCTTTGTGGTGGTCATATTGCCCCCATCTTCGATGGCTGCGTCAACAACAACATCGCCATCATAGACGTGCGCCACGAGCAGGCCGCCGGCCACGCCGCCGACGCCCACGCCCGCCTGACGCGCAACGTCGGCGTGGCGGTGGTGACGGCCGGACCAGGGGTAACGGATGCGGTAACGGCCGTTGCCAACGCCTATCAGGCCCGCAGCCCACTCATCTTGCTGGGCGGCTCGGCCCCGCTGAATACGCGCGGCCAGGGCGCGCTGCAAGAAATGCCCCAGGTGGAGATGTTCCAGACCTTCACCAAAGCCAGTTTCACCATCGAAAAAACGGAAGACATCCCGGCCAGACTGCACTTTGCTTTTCAGACGGCGCTGAACGGCCGTCCTGGCCCCGTCTTCATCGAAATCCCGCTGGACGTCCTCTTCGGCACAATGGCCGAGGCGAAAATCTACCCCAAAGTAACGGCCACGCCGCTGGAGCCGGAAGTAGGCGCGATGCAGCGCATCTTCGAGATGCTGCGCGCCGCGCAAAAACCCATCCTCGTCGCCGGAACCCAGGTGTACTGGGACGCCGCCCACGACGCCCTG
>CALFEW010000059.1 GCA_937958365.1 uncultured Chloroflexota bacterium
TTCCCAGTGCAGGGCGTGGAAGGCGGGCGTGCCGCGAATCTCAAATTCCAGGCTGGCGAGGCCGCCTTCGTAGCGCAAGGCGGCGCGGTATTCGGCCAGTACGTCGGGGTTGTCGCGGAAGACCTGGGTGAAGAGGCGACGGCCGTAGTCGTCCACGCTGGCGGCGGCTTCGGCGGCTTTCACCTGGCCGGTGAAGGGGAAGCTCAGCCATTCTTCGTAGTACCATTGCAGCCGTTCTTCTTCCGCGGCGCTAAACGGGTCATTGATGGTGATGGGGTGGCGCGGGCCGTTGTTGAACTGCACGGCGGCCGCAAAGGGGCCGGTGGGGGATTGGTTGGTTTGGGTGATGGTGATTTTGGTCATGGAAAATTGTCAATTGTTAATGGTCAATGGTCAATGGTCAACGGTTGGCAATTGACCATTGACCATTGGCTATTGGCTATTCTTCAATGGTGATGATGAGGGTGGGACGGCCGTTGCCCTGGTCAATGGTGATGACTTTGGGTTTTTTGGGGTAGTATCGGGCTTTGAGCAGGTCGTAGATGAGGTCGGCGAGGACGGTGGTGGCGATGGTAACGGCCGTTTGCAGCACCAGGGTCACGGCTTCCGGGGGCAGGTAGCTCTTGGGCGTGGCGCTGTCTGGCCGGAGATGGCCGGCGGCCTGTGCGTCTGGGCTGGCGTTCCAGGCGGCCAGAAAGTCGGCCGGGCTGAGTTGCAGGGCAGGGTCAAGGGCGATCTGGTATTCGTGGGACATGGTTCCTCCGTTGCTGGTTTGGCAATGGAGGGATTATAACATAACCTGTACACTAAGGACCTGACCTGGACAAGCCAGAATCCAAAAGGATGATCAAAGATTACACCGATTTCACGGATTGAAATCAAAAATCGGCGTAATCGGCGTAATCTTTGACAAATACTCTTGTTCACTGTGCAAAAAGCTGGCTCATAAGGTACCACAAACTACGTGGTAAAGAGTGGAACAATCGCCTGGATTGACCCACTCACGATGTTTGCCAGCAATTCTCAATTTAACGAGAAATGTGTCATGCTGAGCGGAGTCTTCGGAGCGAAGCATCCCGTTGCCGCCAGATGTGCGGGATGCTTCGGAGGATGCTTCGGCGGCCTCAGCACAAGCTCTCAGGATGACACGTTTTCTTGCTCAATACCATAACGGCAAAGATAGCGTATTCGGCATGGTTCAAAAGTACCCTTTACAATTTGTAGCCGCGGTAAGGATACCGCGGCTGCAAGAGAAGACTTGCAAAGATGATTTGACAGAAAATGAACCGTGCGGTGTATTCTAAACATAGGATTCTTATGGCAAAAAAATCTTCCGGTACGATTTATCCCCTGGCAGCCCTCAGAGCGCTGACGCTGCACACCCAACTCCTCACCACGCCCAACAGCGCGTCGCCGGCCACCACCCCCGAAACCATCGTCGCCCTGGTGACGGCGCTCGGTTACGTGCAGATTGACACCCTGAATGTGGTCAACCGCGCCCATTACCTCACCCTGTGGGCGCGCCTCGGCTCCTATCGCCTCGACGACTTCGACAGGCTGCTCTATACGGCCGATCAGCGCCAGCTCTACGAGGGCTGGGGCCACGCCGCCAGCATCATCCCGCTGGAACATTATCGCTACCATCGTTGGCGGACGGATCAGGCGTACAGCTACAACCCCGGCTTTCACCAGTGGCTGAGCAAGGACGGCAACCGCGAACTGGTCGAGGAAACATTGGCGCGTATTCGCACCGAGGGCGGGCTGCGCGTCGGCGATTTTGCGGATGATGGACAGCAGCGTAGTGTGTGGTATGACTGGAAACCGCCGAAGATGGCCCTGGAAGCATTGTTCGCCAGTGGCGATCTGATGGTGGCGGAGCGCGTGAACTTCCAGCGCGTGTACGACGTGAAAGAGCGGGTGCTGCCGGGATGGGTGGATACCACGCCCGTCCCCGACGAGGCCGCCCGCCGCTTCTGCCTGGAGCAGGCGGCGAAGGCGCTCGGCGTGTTCGACTTGTTCCATCTCACGCTGTACGCCTATCTGCGGGCGACGCCAGTTAGAGCTGCGGTGAAGGCGCTGGTACAGGATGGCACGCTGGTCGAGATTCAGGGCGAGGCGATGTCGGGCGTCAGAAAGTGGCTGGTGCATCGTGATAACCTGCCGCTGCTCCAACGCGCCGCCGATGGCGAGATCACGGCCGGGCGCACCACGTTTCTTGCGCCTTTCGATTCACTGTTCTGGGCCAGGGACCGCGATCACATGCTGTGGGGCTTTAACCAACTGCTGGAGTGCTACAAACCCGCCGCGGAGCGCGTCTACGGCTACTTCAGTTTGCCGATCCTGCACCAGGATCGGCTGGTGGGCCGTTTTGACCCGAAGCTGGAGCGCAAAACGGCCGTGCTGTATCTGAAAGCGCTTTACCTTGAGCCGGGCATTGAGCCGGATGACGAACTTGTGGCCGGGGTTGCCAGCGCCATGCGCGATTTCCTCGCCTGGCACGGGGCGACGAGTCTCGAGATCGAGAAGAGCGACCCGGTGGCGTTTGGCGAAAAACTGAAGCGCGCGCTGTAGAAAGTTGTTCTACGGCCGTAGCCTGGTGGCGTTACCCAGGTTGATTATCTTCCAGTCTAACGGCGCGTTCTGCCTCACGGATTAGTTTCTTGAGGCTGCGACCACAGCGCAGGCTGGCATTCGGAAGGCGATAAGCGGGCGGTATGGGGGTGGGCTGCCGGTTGTGGGTCACATTCAAACAGGGGGACCACTGCGCAATCAGCGATTGCTCGACGGCCGTTACGTCATGGCCGATGGCATGAAATTGTGCGCTCTGGGAACTCAACAGTTCAAGGGTGAATCTCATGGATGTGGGCCAGTTGCTCCAGACAAAGCGCCCCACCAGCGAACGGCCCTTAAAACCATCGAGTAGATGCTGCCAGACGCGGGCAAAAGCCAGATGAGATTGCCCAACATAAAAGACCACAGCGTCGTCCCGAAACAGGTAGAGGTCCAGGCTGCGCCACGTCTCCGGGCACTGTTCGATGAGCAAAAAGCGTTTGAGCGAAATGGTCACTTTCGGGTCAGTCAGGGGTGGGTGAGAGCCAGGGTTCATGGAGATGAAATGGTAACAGATGACGGCCGTTCAGCCAAAACAGTCAGCGCGGGCAAAGCCTGGCCGTTGAAATCGAAAAGGGCGACGTTTTCCCAAAACGAGCCGAAGCCGGGGACAGCCATCGCTTCCGGCGCCCAATAATAGATCCCCCTGCCCTGCGGCGCAGCCTGCACAATCGCCAGCACATCGCGCAAAAACGCCGCCTGCCCGGCCGGCGTGGCCGGATAGCCCGGCAGTAGTTGCTCTTCCAATCCAACCAGATTATGGGTGTCGTCTTGCCAGTCGAGGGTCCAGGGGTAGGCCGTTTCCACCAGGACAATCTCTTGCGGATAGCGCTCGCTCAGGTCTTGCAAATTGGCCGTCAGGTCATCCAGACTGCCTTGCCACCAGGGGTAGTAAGTCAGCCCCAGCACGTCGAACGAGACGCCTTGCGCCTGGAGATTGTCGAGGAACCAGCGGCAAACAGCGTTGTTGGCCCCGGCGTCCAGGTGCAGCATGATCTGTACCCGGTCGGACGGTTCGAGAGCGTCCTGAACCCCGGCGATACCGGCTTGCAGCAGGGCGGCGAATTGCGGCCAGTTGTCCTCATACCCTGCGCCGACGCGCCCGTCATCCCAAAGAAAGCCGGGGCTGATCTCGTTGCCGATTTGGACCATGTGGGGCAAGGTTCCCTGCGCTTTTAAGGCGGTGATGAGGTCGAAGGTGTGGGTGTAAACGGCCGTTTCCAACCCCACAAAGTCCAAATTCGCCCAGGCCGCCGGTTTCGTCTGGTGGGCGGGATCGGCCCAGGTGTCGGAGTAATGCAGGTTGAGCAGCAGCGCCATATCCAGCGCCTGGATGCGCCGGGCCAGCGCCAGCGTCTCGGCCGGGCTATTGTGGCCGTCGGCGGGATTCACCCAGACGCGCAGGCGCACGCTGTTCACGCCGTGGGCGGCGAAGATAGCCAGGGCATCCTGGGCCGTGCTGTCGGCGGCGCTGTCGGCGGCGCTGTCGGCATAAAACTGCGCCCCGGCTGCTTCCAACTGCGGCAGAAATGAGGCGTCTACGCCATACCAGAAAGCGGGCGGTGGGGGTGTGGGGATTGGCGTGGGGG